>DATJCP010000096.1:0-3645 GCA_035514715.1 Candidimonas sp. | reverse complement strand
CGTGTTTATTCTGCTTGGGTTTGTGATTGTTTTTGTCTCGGTTTTCGGCAGCTTTGTTGCCCTCGGGGGACATCTGGGTGCTTTGTATCAGCCGTTTGAGTTCGTGCTGATTGGAGGTGCAGCCCTGGGCGCTTATCTTGCCTCAAATAGTGGGAAGTCGGCAAAGATGCTTTTCACTGCGCTTCCTATGGTTCTTAAGAAGAATCCTTACAACAAGGACTTATACATGGAGCTCATGGCTCTGTTGTATGTTCTGTTGAACAAGGCCAGGCGCGATGGGTTGATGTCCATTGAATCAGACGTCGAGGAGCCTCAAACCAGCCCCATCTTTACCGAGTATCCGCAGGTTTTGAATGATCCAGCCCTAATGGAATTCATTACCGACTATTTGCGACTGATGATCAGCGGCAACATGAGCTCGTACGAAATCGAGGCCCTGATGGATCAGGAAATCGAAGCGCATCATCACGAGCGGAATATCCCTGCAATTTCGTTGCGGGCGGTTGCAGATGCCTTGCCTGCGTTCGGCATCGTAGCTGCGGTGCTGGGTGTGATCAAGGCGCTGGCCTCGGTAGACCAGCCTCCCGCGATTTTGGCAGATCTGATTTCCAAGGCTATGGTGGGAACGTTCTTGGGTATCTTGCTGGCTTACGGCTTTGTTGCGCCGATTGCCGCTTCCATTGAACGGCGCTCCATTGCATCGGTCAAGGTGCTGGAATGCATCAAAGTGACTTTGCTAGCCAGCATGAATGGCTATCCTCCTCAGTTGGCTGTGGAATTCGGCCGGAAAGTCCTTTACTCCTACGTGCGTCCATCGTTCATGGAGCTTGAGGATCATGTCCGGCAAACCCGGACAGCCGGTAAGAAGGCGTAACGGACAGATTTATGAGTAATTCCGAGCCACGGATCGTTATCCGACGCAGGCGTCCGCGCCACGAGGCGCCTCATGGCGGTAGCTGGAAGATTGCCTACGCTGACTTCATGACGGCCATGATGGCATTCTTTCTGGTCATGTGGCTGGTGTCGCTGGTGCCGCAAAAAGACTTGCAAGAGATGGCTGAGTACTTTCGCATGCCGTTGATGGAAGCCATTACCGGCGGCCAGAAAAACGATAGCGGCAGTACGGTAATACCGGGCGGTTCGCCCAGCATTATTCCTAACCCGCATCTTGTTCCGTCCCGCGGTGATGTTCATACAGAAGGCGACTTGCGCGATGCCCGGCGCCTGGAAAACTTGAAAGCCGATATCGAGCAATTGATCAAGACCGATCCCATCTTGACGCAGTTTCGTCCGCAGTTGTTGTTGGACATGACGCCCGATGGCTTGCGTGTGCAAATCATCGACAAACACAACCGGCCGATGTTTACGACGGGTAGTGCGCAGGTGCAATCCTATATGCGGGATATTCTGCGCCGACTTGGCCCGATTTTCAACGAGCTGCCCAATAGCATCAGTGTTGCAGGCCATACCGATGACATCCAGTACGCATCGGGAGAGCGTGAGTACAGCAACTGGGAACTCTCGGCGGATCGAGCAAATGCGGCACGCAAGGAGCTTGTCGGCGGTGGCATGGACGAGACCAAGGTCAAGCGTATTTTGGGCTTGTCATCCAGTGTTAGCCTTATTAAAGATAACCCTACCGCTGCCGTTAACCGTCGTATCAGCATCGTAGTGCTGAATCGGCAGGCGGAGCGTCGCATAGACGAGCAAAATGCGTCGGGTACCACCGCTTTCGATCTGAAAGACATTATGGAGCCGGCGTCGGTATTGCAACTTACTGTGCCTGGCATGCCAGTTTTGCCGGTTACGCCTAGCCTCCCTTAGGGGGAGCACGCCACATACGCTGTCCCTGGCGTAAGGCCAGGGAAGCTATTGCCTTGCAGTCATTAATAAACCTGGTCGGGAGCGGAAAATTCAAATGACACAGCCCTATAGTAGAAGGAAGCGATCATGAGTACGGGCGTCGACCTGAGCCAGTTTTTCGAGACTTTTTTTGATGAAGCCGATGAGTTGCTAGCGGACATGGAGCGATTGTTGCTCAGTCTGGATCTAGACAGCCCGGATATCGATGAACTCAATGCAATTTTTCGTTCGGCACACTCCATTAAAGGTGGGGCCGGCACATTCGGCTGTTTTGGTCACTTGGCCGATACAACCCATCTGCTTGAAAACCTGCTGGATTTGATACGCCGCGGCGAGATGCCGTTGCGTAAGGACATGATTGATCTTTTCTTGGAAACCAAAGATGTGCTGACAGAGCAAGTAGCCGCTTATCGTAATTCGCAAGAACCTAATCTGGACGCGTACGAACGTATCTGCGCCCAGCTGCGTACGCTGGCCCTGGAACAGAAGGGCGAAGTAGCGGAAGCGCCGGTTGTAGACGCGCCAGTCGCGGCTCCGGTTGCAGCCGCTGTCGAATCCGTTCCTGTTCCCGTGGCTTCCACGCCGGCTGCAACAGCAGGCTTGCCGTTGCATGTGCGCATCACCAATCTGGATGACAAGGATGCGGTAGCGCTGTCGGCGGAAATGGCCTTGATGGGCGATGTACTGCATCAGGAACGCTCGGCCAATGCTTTGTCCATGTGGCTGAAAACCACTGCTTCGGTCAGTGATCTCGAGGCGGTGTGCTGCTTTATTGTTAATGAGGATCAGGTCGATATCGCACCCGAAGCCTTGCCTGCATCGGCCGCGGCAGTTGCCCAGGCGCCTGTCGCACCGGTCGCTCAGGCACCGGCTGTTGCGCAAGCAGCGGCAAGCGGTAGTGCCCCCGCGGTAGCACCTGTGGCTGTCGAACAAGCGCCTGCGCCCGCTGCTGCACCAGCGGCCAAGAAGCCGGATAGCAAGGCGCCTGCGGCATCTGGTGCGTCCAATAGCAGTACGATACGAGTGGGTGTCGAAAAGGTCGATCAGATTATCAACCTGGTAGGCGAACTGGTCATTACCCAGGCCATGCTGGTGCAAACCGCATCGACTCTGGATCCGGTTTTGCACGATCGTCTGCTTAACGGCATCGAACAGCTAGACAGGAATGCCCGTGACTTGCAGGAAGCGGTCATGTCCATACGCATGATGCCGATGGATTACGTGTTCAGTCGTTTCCCGCGCGTAGTTCGTGAAAGTGCTGTCAAGATGGGCAAGCAAATCAAGCTGACCACGCAAGGGCAAGCCACTGAACTCGACAAGAGCCTGATCGAACGCATTATCGATCCGCTTACCCATTTGGTGCGCAACAGTATCGATCATGGTATTGAATCACCAGAAAAGCGCATCGAAGCAGGCAAAAGCCCGGAGGGCAACATGTTGTTGTCCGCGCAGCATCATGGCGGCCAGATCGTTATCGAGGTCTCGGATGACGGCGCTGGTTTGAATCGTGAACGCATCCTGAATAAAGCCATCGCCCAGGGTATGGCTGTTACGGAAAGCACGCCGGACGAAGAAGTTTGGCAATTGATTTTCGCACCCGGGTTTTCTACCGCTGAAAAGGTCACTGATATTTCGGGCCGAGGCGTTGGCATGGACGTGGTGCGACGTAACATTCAGGGCATGGGCGGGCACATACAGTTGTCTTCGCGCGCCGGCAGGGGTACGACAACGCGTATCGTGCTGCCGCTGACGCTCGCTATTCTTGATGGCATGTCGGTGCGC
>DATJCP010000095.1:0-14201 GCA_035514715.1 Candidimonas sp. | reverse complement strand
TAGCGTAACGCCTTTTGATCCCGCCGGTCATCGACTTAAGGTGCGCCTGACCATCCAGGATCCGAATCCAAACGGACAAGAACTGTCCCTACCCGCGTGGATACCAGGCAGTTATCTTATTCGAGATTTCTCGCGGCAAGTAGAAACCATAGAAGCGTGCAATCAAGACCAGCTCGTTGCCATCGAAAAAACCGGCAACCACACCTGGTTGTGCGCACCCTGCACCGGCCCCCTGGTGCTGGAATATGTCGTGTACGCCTGGGACCTTTCCGTACGCGGCGCGCATGTCGACGAATCGCACGCCTTCTTCAACGGAACCAGTGCTTTCTTGAGTGTGACAGGGCAAACGCACGAACCTTGCCATGTTGAAATCTGCCCTCCGCCACACACTACGAAGTGGAAGGTTTACACCAGCCTGCCCGAAGCCAAGCAACATCCTCAAGCCGCAAAACGGCACGGATTCGGCATGTATATTGCCCCCGATTACGACGCCCTGATCGACCATCCTGTTGAAATGGGCACGCCTCAGGTAGTGCGTTTCAAGGCGCATGGCGCCGTGCATGAAATGGTGTTTACCGGCGTCGCACCCAATCTGGACCTGGAACGCATTGCTTCCGATACACATGAAATCTGCGCCGCACAAATCGAGTTTTTCGAGCCGGAAAGCAAGCAAGCCCCCTTCCTGGATTCTTCCGACCGCTATGTGTTCATGACCATGGTCACTGGCGACGGCTACGGCGGCCTTGAGCACCGCGCCTCCACCGCCCTGGTCGCTTCGCGCCATGACCTGCCGACGCTGGGCCAGAAAGATGTCGGCGAGGGATACCAAACATTCCTGGGGCTGGTGAGCCATGAATATTTCCACACCTGGAACGTCAAGCGCATCAAGCCCGCCAGCTTTGTACCTTACGACTTGAGCCGCGAAAACCATACTCAGCTACTCTGGGTTTTCGAAGGCTTCACCTCGTACTACGACGACCTGTTACTGCTGCGCTCAGGCGTCATCACCGAAGCCGACTACCTGCGCATGATCGGCAAGGTCATCAGTAACGTCCACCGCAGCGCAGGCCGCTTCAAGCAAAGCGTTGCCGAAAGCTCATACGATTCATGGACACGCTATTACAAGCAGGACGAAAACTCACCCAACGCCCTGGTGAGCTACTACACCAAGGGTTCGCTGATCGCCATGGGGCTGGACATAGTCATTCGCCAGGAATCCCAAGGCGCCAAATCCCTGGATGACGTCATGCGATTGCTGTGGCAACGCTACGGCCGCGATTTTTACCGCGGCACAGGCACAGGCGTACCTGAGAACGGCATACCTGGCCTGGTGCAAGAAGCCACCGGTGTAGATGCTTCCGATTTTATTGCTCGCTACGCCTATGGGCGCGAAGACGTCCCGCTGGAAGCACTGTTGGCATCACAGGGAATCACGCTTGCATGGAAACCTGTTCCCGGCCCTGTCTCGCTGGATGCACGCATGCGCTCCAGCCATGGCGAAACAACCATTGCCACCGCATATGAAGGCGGTGCGGCGCATAGCTCTGGGCTGTCGGCGGGCGACACACTAGTCGCCATCAACGGCTTGCGCGTTACCGACAACGCCTCGCTGGAACGCCTGCTGCGTTCGTATCAAGCCGGAGATCAGGTAACAGTGGCCGTGTTTCGCCGCGACGAACTGCGGGCATTCAGGGTCACCTTGAACGCCCCCGCCGCAACGGAATGCACACTGGAGCGCAAGAGCTAACAGAGCACCAACCGTTCGGGGCTACTGCCCCGACTCGATCTTTGCCTGGATGGCCTTGGCGGCGGTAACGCCGTCAGCCAAGGCCGTTACCACGCAAGGATGCTGCCGCTGAGCGACTTCGCCTATGGCATACACGCCTGGAAAACTGGTTTGCGCCGTTTGCATGTCAGTGGCAATAAACCCTTGCGCGCTGCGATGCAAGCCCAGGGAGTCCGCAAACCGCACACAGGGCTCCCACCCATAGAACACCAATATCAAATCGTAAGGCAAGCCATTCACACTGCGCGTAGCCGCCTCGACACGATAGTCGCCCACTGAAACGCCGCCTGCCGGCACCTTGCGCACAAACTGCTGCTGCGCCCTGATATTGCGCGCATAAATATGCACGGCACTTGCGCCATGTTCGATGGCGTACAGCGCGTTCTCGAAAGCGTTGTCGCCGCCCCCTAAAACCGCAACACGCTTGCCGCGAAAATCTTGCGCCACGATATGCGCGCCAGGCCCGACAAGAACGCCTTGATCCGGCACGCCGAAAGATGGATCAAGCCCATTCGGCACGGATATCCCATCGGGCAATGGGCGCGCCCTTACCCCGGTAGCCAGGACAATATGCCGCGCCAGCAACGGCTCACCCAACCCTGAGCCCTCAACAGAAAAGACAGATGCCCCCGATGCAATACGGTGGACCTCGCAAGAGCGCCATACAGGTATAGAAGCCTGACTCAGGCTCAAAGCCAGATTATCGGCAACCTGCAACCCCGTCACGCCTGGCAAAGATGCATTCCATTCATCGATAAAGGGATTGGTACGACACAAGCCGCCCACCTGCGCCCCGGCCTCCACCAAAGCGGGCGCAAAACCCAAGCGGGCCAACCATACGGCGCACGACACGCCAGCCGGCCCACCGCCGATAATCAACGCATCAAATACCCGGTTATCTGCACTCATATCCTTTCCGACATCGTCTGATTCGCTCCATAAATCGCTAAGGCACTACAATTCCAACAACTTTACAAGGCCGACCCTATGCTCACCCGACGCATTTTCTTTAGCCAGCTATCGCTGGACGCACGTATTGGTATTCTGGAGCACGAGCTGCGTGCCACGCAACCGCTGCATATTGATGCTGAATTCGATGTCGACATTTCGCAGGAAGTCAACGACCAGAACATACAAACCGTACTGGATTATCGCCTGTTGCGTAACACCATTGTCGACGAGTGCACCCATGCACACGTCAATTTGCTGGAAACGCTAAGCGAGCGCGTCGTTGCCCGGATACTAAACGAATTCCCTGACGTACAGCGCGTCAAAATCCGTATCAGCAAACCGCTTGCCTTTTCCGACTGCGCCGCTGTCGGCATCGAGCTGCAACGCAGCCGCTGATCTTTTCTTTTATTGCCATGCAAGTAGATACCCCACTACCCGAAACCAGCACGCCCACGCCAGGCGAATCCAGCCGCCGCAGCGAAAAACAGCGCATCAACGAAAACAAACTGAGCAAGCGCCTGATGCGCGAAACCGGCCGCGCCATCAGCGATTTCAACATGATCGAAGACGGCGATAAAGTCATGGTGTGCCTATCTGGCGGCAAGGACTCGTACAGCATGCTGGACATCTTGCTGACGCTGAAGGCCCGCGCACCCATCAAGTTCGATATTATCGCGGTCAATTTGGACCAGAAACAACCCGGCTTCCCCGAGCACGTACTGCCCGAATACCTCAAGTCGATCAACGTACCCTTCCATATCGCAGCCCAGGACACCTACTCCATCGTCACCCGCGTGCTTGCCGAAGGCAAAACGATGTGTTCGCTATGCTCGCGCTTACGGCGCGGCATTCTGTACCGGGTCGCCAGCGAGCTGGGGGCCACCAAAATTGCATTGGGCCACCATCGCGACGACATTCTGGGTACGTTCTTCCTGAACCTGTTCTACGGCGGCCGCATGAAAGCCATGCCGCCCAAACTGATGTCGGATGACGGCAAGCACATCGTGATCCGCCCCCTGGCCTATGTGCCGGAAAAAGATCTGATTGCTTACGCCGAGCTCAAAAAGTTTCCCATCATCCCTTGCAACCTGTGCGGATCCCAGGAAAACCTGAAGCGCAAGGAAGTCGGGCGCATGATTGCCGAATGGGACAAGAAATTTCCCAGCCGCTCATGGAATGTGTTTGGCGCCCTATCGCGCGTCGTGCCGACACACTTGATGGATACGCAGTTGTTTGACTTCGCTGGCCTGAAACCCACCGGGCAAGCCGATGAGAACGGTGATATTGCGTTCGACACGGAAGAATTCGATACGACGCCGCTAAGCGATCTTGATATCGACACCGACGAATCAGATATTGATACCACCGGCAACGAATCCAATGCGGCCGCCCCGGCACGCAAAGTTGTATTCATGACGGATTTGCGCAAGATTTAAGCAAGCATCAAACGCCAGCTCAGATACACGCAGCGCTAAACCGGCTTAGCGCTGTGTGGACCTAATCTTCCTGGGGACGAATGCCTTCCCAATGAGGGCCGGGCACATGAATATCGAACAGTTCCAGCACACGCGCCACAGTGTGATCAATGATGTCGTCCAGCGTTTTGGGGTGCAGATAAAAAGCCGGGAGTGGCGGAAAAATGATACCGCCCATTTCGGTAACCGCCGTCATGTTGCGCAAATGCGCCAGATTCAACGGCGTTTCACGCACCATCATGACCAGTCGACGCCGCTCTTTGAGCGTAACGTCGGCGGCACGGGTAATTAAATTGTCGGATAGCCCGTGGGCGACAGCAGCCAGGGTGCGCATTGAACACGGCACCACCACCATACCCACAGTTGCAAAACTGCCGCTTGCCAAGGTAGCGCCGACATCGCGAAAACTATAGACCTTGTCGGCAAGCGCATGTACTTCCTGGCGAGCAATATCAAGCTCGTACTTGATATTCAACACGCCCGAAGGCGAGATTACCAGGTGTGATTCAATGTCGGGCACGCCCCTTAGGGCCTGCAGCATGCGCACGGCGTACAGGGCGCCTGTGGCGCCCGTTACCCCGACGATGAATCGCCGCTTGGCTATCACGCAAGCGCCCCGGCCTCTTTCAGCACAGTCGCCAGTTCGCCGTTTTCATGCATTTCGGCAATGATGTCCGAGCCGCCGATGAATTCGCCCGCCACGTACAGCTGGGGAATCGTAGGCCAGCTGGAGTATTCCTTGATGCCTTGACGGACCTGCTCGTCGTCGAGCACGTTTACCGTAACCAGCTTGGTCACGCCGGATGCCTTCAGAATCTGAATGGCGCGACCGGAAAAACCGCACTGTGGGAACTGTGCCGTACCCTTCATGAATAGCACAACAGGATTGGTTGTGACGGTTTCACGAATAAAATCTTGAACTTCGCTCATGGTGCTCTCGCTTCCAGGAAAAAATTAATTATAAATACCGCCAGTGACCCGGTCGATACCGGCCAGGTCTGGCAGACTGGCAACCTGTTTAAAACAGGCTTGGTGTAACAGTTGACGAACTGCCTGTGCCTGATCCCACCCATGCTCCATAAACAGGGCGCCCTGTGGCATCAGCCACTGGCCTGCGCCCTGAACAATGGCATCCAATGCGGTCAGGCCATCCGAACCGTCAGTCAGGGCGGTGATGGGCTCGAAGCGCACATCGCCCTGCTGCAGGTGAGAATCGCCAGCCGAAATATACGGCGGATTCGAGACAATCAGGTCAAAACCCTTATGCCCAGACAGGGCATGGTACCAACTACCGCACAAAAACTCGACCCGGGCGCCTAAACGCCGCGCATTTTCCTGAGCAACCGCCAACGCATCGGCACTAAGATCGGTGGCCACCACCGTGGCTGCCGGGCAAGCCAAGGCAAGCGATATGGCGATAGCACCGCTTCCCGTACCCAGATCCAACACGCGAGGGGCGGCACGCCCTTTGAGATAGTCTAACCCGGTCTCGACCAACAGTTCAGTTTCGGGACGCGGAATAAGAACTGCCGGCGACACGTGAAATTCATGGCCCATGAATTCACGGCAGCCCAGCAGATAAGCCATGGGCGTGCCCGCCAGGCGCTGCGCTTCCAGATCGCGAAAGCGGGCAACGGCCTCGGGCGCCAACACGTCAGTATCGTGGGCGATCAGCCACGCACGCGGCACCTGCAGCACGTGCTGCCATAGCATTTGCCGTTCGAGCCGCGGCAGCTTGCTGCCCAGCGATACGCTACGCAGGCTATCCATGAAACTACTCTTGTCCCAACGCAGCAAGCTGTTCAGCCTGATGCTCGGCCCGCAAGGCCCCTGTGAGTTCGTCCAGGTCGCCTTCCATGATCTGGCCCAGCTTGTACAGCGTCAAGTTGATGCGGTGATCGGTTACCCGCCCTTGGGGGTAGTTGTAGGTACGTATGCGTTCGGAACGGTCGCCCGTACCCACCAGGCTTTTACGTTGGGCCGATTCTTTATTGTGCTGCTCCTGCTGCTGCTTGTCTTTCAGACGTGCAGCCAGTACTTGCATAGCCTTGTCTTTATTGCGGTGCTGCGAACGATCGTCCTGGCATTCCACCACCAAGCCCGTGGGCAAGTGGGTAATACGTACGGCCGAATCAGTTTTATTAATGTGCTGCCCACCCGCGCCGCTGGCGCGGAAAGTATCGATGCGCAACTCAGACGGATTGATGACGATTTCACTTAGCTCATCGGCCTCTGGCAACACCGCAACCGTGCAGGCCGACGTATGAATGCGACCTTGCGTTTCAGTTTCAGGTACACGCTGCACACGATGTGCACCAGACTCAAACTTAAGCTGGCCATATACCCCCTCGCCTGCCAGGCGTGCGATCACTTCCTTATAACCACCGATCTCGGATTCGCTCTCGGACATGAACTCAACTTTCCAGCCCTTGTTCTCAGCGTAGCGCGTGTACATGCGCAGCAAGTCGCCAGCGAACAACGCGCTTTCATCGCCGCCCGTACCCGCACGAATTTCCAGGAAAACACTACGCCCATCATCCGGGTCGCGCGGCAACAGCAGTATCTGCAGTTCCGCCTCAAGCTGTTCCAGCCGAGCCTTGCACAGCTTGAACTCTTCCTCGGCCATGTCGCGCATTTCCAGGTCACTCATCATTTCCTGTGCGGCCTGGATATCGTCTTCAGTTCCGGTGAAGGCGGCAAATGCCGTCACCACGGGTTCCAACTCAGCACGCTCGCGCGACATTTTGCGGAAACGGTTCATGTCGCCGGCGATTTCAGGTTCGGCCAGCAAAGCATCGACTTCAACCAATCGGCGAGCAAGATGCTCCAGCCGATTGCGTATGGAACTTTTCATAGATAGGGAGAAAATTAAGCAGTTATAGAAAGCGGGCGCAACAATACAAGAAGAGCGCCGCTAACGCCTACGTTCGGTGCGCGGCAGCAAGCGCGGCAACAAGCTTAATAGTTGCTGGCGTTCGTCGCTTTCGCTGCGATTCAAGGCCGCCATGGGGCCATGCAGGTATTTTTGAGTCAGGCCATGGGCTAATTGTTCCATAACCAGTTCCGGGCTGTCACCGCGCGCCAGCATGCGGCGCGCTCGTTCGAGTTCGGTTTGGCGAACCTGTTCAGCTGCCTGCTGGAAATCAATAATAGCGGGAACGATTTCGCGGTTTTGCAGCCAGTGCATGAAATTTTGCACCCGCGTTTCGATAATAGCTTCAGCCTGCACGACCGCTGCCCGACGGGCATCGGTGCCGCTTTGCACCATGCGGCCAAGATCGTCGACCGTATACAAGTAAACATCGGCCAGGCGGCCGACCTCGGTTTCGATATCGCGCGGCACGGCCAAGTCGACCATGACCATAGGACGGTGACGACGCAGGCGCGTAGCCCTTTCCACCATCCCTAATCCAAGGATGGGCAAGGAGCTTGCCGTACAGGACACGATAACGTCGAAATCAGCCAACTTATCGGGAATATCGGCCAGCTTCATGGTCTTGGCGGTAAACCGGGAGGCTAGTAAATCGGCCCGTTCCAGAGTACGGTTGGCCACCACCATGTGGCGGGGGTTCAGCGCGGCGAAGTGCGTAGCGCAAAGCTCGATCATTTCGCCGGCACCGACAAACAACACGCTGGCCTGTGATAAATCGCCAAACACCCGTTCGGCCAAGCGAACTGCCGCAGCCGCCATGGAGACGGAATGCGCCCCAATAGCCGTTTGCGAACGGACTTCCTTGGCGACCGAAAATGTACGCTGGAACAATTGGTGCAACATGGTGCCCAATGCACCGGCTTCGTTGGCCGCGCGCACGGCGTCTTTCATTTGGCCAAGAATTTGCGGTTCGCCCAGCACCATCGAATCCAAGCCGCTGGCTACGCGAAAAGCGTGGCGAACGGCGTCGTTCTTTTGATACTGGTACAGATGCGGCTGCAGGCTACCCGCTTCCAGACGGTTAAAGTCTGCCAGCCATGACGGCAGGTGTTCATACACCTGCGGATCGGCCGCACAGTAGATCTCAGTGCGATTACAGGTGGACAGTATGGCCGCTTCTTTAACGGAAGACCTGAAGGTGGACCGCAAGCCGTCGAGCGCAGGCTTTAGCAGATCGATCGGAAACGACACACGTTCCCTGACCGCAACCGGGGCAGAAACGTGGTTCAGACCGAAAGTTAAAACGTCGACAGACATGTATTTTAGGAGCGCGCGCCAAGAATTGAATAATGTGATTATAATCGCCCCTGAACTTTTCCTGAAATATCCATTTGTTTCAGCGCAAAGTTCAAGGGAATAAAGAAATAGCTGTGTTGCAAAGCACACATTCAAAATTTAGTGTACTATTTCGCCTTCTCGTTGGCCTGGTAGCTCAGTCGGTAGAGCAGAGGATTGAAAATCCTTGTGTCGGCGGTTCGATTCCGTCCCAGGCCACCAACGAATTAGCTTGAAAATCAAAGACCCGTCTTAATTGACTGGTCTTTTTTTTCGTCTTGGCCCACCGTAAGCGCCAACCATGTGACACTCGTCACTGGTCCATACCCACCATCACCCGCATCAAAACGCCCACGGCCATAGCTGCTTTGGCTGGAAAACCATCCGTTCATCCACATTGCGACCAATAATTCAGCTAAGGTGCTGATGAAACTCATGAAGCTGGGCAAGTGCGTTGAGAGCTTCGCTTACACTCGCTGATAATTAAAAATACAGGTTACACACCCGGGAAGTATTGAACGCCATGTTTTTCCGCAACCTACGCTCTCTCAAGGCCTCGCTAATCCTGCCTTATGTCTTGCTGACCATTGGGGTATCGTTGGCATTAAGCCTGACGTACTACTGGTCTACAGAGCGCAATGTGCGCGAGTATTCAGACCAATATATACGCGAGGTCGCCACCCGCATCAGCCAAGCCGTGCATTTTCATATCCATGGCTCGAGGGCAGTTCTCGAGGCGGCCTTTCCTAGCACCACACGCAGCCCCGCCAACTTGGCCGATGAACTGGAAGACATACGTAAACGGTTTTGGGTGGCTACTTCGATGTATAGCAACCCCAATAATTACGTGCACTACGGCAACGAGGCAGGCCAAAATCTTGGCCTCAAACGCCTTAGCGACGAAAACGTTGAATTGCGATTAAAGCTCAAGGAAGAGGACTCTCGCACCTATTACCATTACCAAGGCATCATGGGTGTACCCAAAGAGGTATCCCGCGAGAGCACTGTTTTCGACCCGCGGAATCGGCCTTGGTACCAAAAGGCCCGGCTTGCCAAAAACGACACCTGGACCTCAATCTACATTGACTACTCCACCAACGACCTAGTCATTACCCGGTCACGTGCCATCCTGGACAAGGACGCCGCATTTACAGGCGTAGTCGCCACCGATGTATCGCTGCGCGCGCTTAGCAGCTTCATGCAGACACTGGACGTAGGCGAAAAGGGGCATGCTTTTTTGATCGAACGCAGCGGCGACCTGATTGCCGCCGCCAGAATGGTCAACCTCGGGCTTAGCATCGACGGCAAAGCCATGCGTGTGAATGCCGCCAGCGTCAATGATCCCACTGTTCGAGCTGCCTACGAAGCCGTCGCCGGATTGATTGGCTCGTCCAAGCCGACACAAGATCGAGACGATGCGATGGGCTATCACATCAATACCGTTAAGGCGGATGGCAAGGCTATTTCTGTAGCAGCTCGACGTATTGTGGATGATGCCGGGCTGGACTGGTTGGCTATTGTGGTCTTGCCATACGAGCAGATTCTGGTTGGCGCTCACAAGCAGTTGTGGACGGCCCTAAGCATCGGCCTGCTTGCCATCATCCTGGCCATAGGGATAGGCATGCTGATTTTTGGCCGTATCGCCCAGGACATTGTGTCTTTATCCAGCGCGGTAAAACGCATCCGCAAAGGAGCACTGGATGTCGACATTGATATCAGACGAAACGATGAAGTAGGCGATCTGGCACGCAACTTTCAGGCCATGCACACGGATCTGTTTACCGATCGGCTAACCGGCGCCGGCAATCGAACCGCGCTCACCAGCCTGCTTGAGAGCCTGACTCAATCCCCTGAAAACCTACCATTCACCTTGTTTTTCATTGACCTCAACCGCTTCAAGCCGCTTAACGATGAATACGGCCATGACAACGGTGATCGTGCATTGATGGAGATCAGGCAACGCCTGCAATCGCAGCTGCGTGCCAATGACTTTTTGGCGCGCTTGGGTGGCGACGAATTCGTCATCATTACACCGGGCCAGCACGGACCAGAAGCGAATACGGCATTGCAGCGTCGATTGCAAAAATCCATAGAGCTGCCTCTTGAGAGCCTGGAAGGCATCCCCGAAAACATCCAGGTAACAGTGGGCGCAGCCATCGGCCTTGCCCGTTGGCCTTACGACGCCACAACCGCAGATGAGCTGATCAAGCAGGCTGACACCGCCATGTACCGAGATAAAGGAGATAAATCAGCCAGGTGAGCCTCACCCTACCTGGCTTGCAGGCTCCTGCTATTTTTTTCCCATTCTCTAAAGTAATCCTCGAGATGCCTGACGCAATACTTGATCTTTGCCGAAGACCCCAAGCGCTCTGGAAATACGGCCCAGATATTTGCCTCTTGCCGATATTCCTTCAAGAAATGGACGAGCTCGCCCGACTGCAAATGCGGCTGTGAATCCCAGATTGATCTGAGCATGATGCCGTGCCCCGCAAGCGCCCAGGCCACTGCAATTTCGCCGTTGTTCGTGCAAAGCGAGCCATGGACTTTCACATTGGTGCTTTTGTTGCGCGTATCCAGCGTCCAGACCCCCACCGGATGATCGCGTTCTTTAATGACCAGGCAGTTGTGCTGGGTCAGGTCGCTCAATACTTTAGGCGTGCCATGTTTTTCCAGGTACTGCGGCGACGCGCACAGTATCCGATAATTGGAAGCCAGTTTTTTAGCGATGTAATTGGGGGCAATAATGTCTCCAATACGAATATCCAGGTCAAACTTATCTTGAGCCAGATCCACCAGGTGGTCAAACACTTCAAGCTTGATCTCGATGGACGGATACTTCAACGAAAACTCCGCAAGACTTTGCGCCACCACGCGACGGCCGAAGCCAAAACTGGTAGACACCCTCAAAATACCCCTCGGCTCTTTCTTGTTCAGGGCAATTTGCTCGTGCAGCTCATCAACGTTTTCCAGTATCTGCCTGGACAGCGCATAAACGTGTTCACCCTGTTCCGTCACGGTCACTTGCCGGGTTGAGCGATAAAAAAGCTTCGCTTGCAACTGGCTCTCAAGCACTTGAATTCGCTTGGTAATGTACGCCGGCGAGACTCCCAGCATCTTTGCCGTCTGGGAAAAATTCATGTAATAAACCACTTCGCAAAAGACCCTCAAGTCTTCCATGTCGATACGATTATTCATAGTATGTGAATACAGTTTATACGCTGAAGGAATTGTATTGTATGCCCTTCTCAAATAGACTCATTTTGTAAATCGGAACGTTAGATACCAATTACTGAAGAAACGGAGACTAGAGTTCATGCAGATCGAGCAGCTTGGACTAAGGGAGCTGCATCAGCAGCTTAGAACCAGGAAACTGAGTGCCTATTCGCTGATGCAGGCGTGCGCGGAAAATTACGCGCGCTACGAGCCTGCTATCAATGCCTATAAAACCTGGAATGGCGAAGCCGCACTGCGGGTCGCCCAAGCTGCGGATACGCTGATTCAGTCGGGCATCGACCTGGGGCCGCTGATGGGCATTCCCGTCTCGGTCAAAGACCTGTACGCTATTCCCGGCTTGCCCACTTACGCCGGCTCATCAGAAAAACTGTCTGAAGTTTGGGAGCGCCCCGGCGAACTCATGCAGGCAGTACTGCGCCAGGCCGCACTGGTCACCGGCAAAACACATACCGTGGAATTCGCCTTTGGCGGCATAGGCATCAACGCACATTGGGGAACGCCTTTCAACCCTTGGGGCGCAGCCGACGCGCCGCGCATCCCGGGAGGCTCAAGTTCGGGCGCAGGTGTTTCGTTGTCCCAGGGATCAGCCCTGCTGGCCATGGGCACCGACACTGCCGGTTCGGTTCGTATCCCGGCATCGGTGACTGGCAATATCGGCCTGAAAACCACAGAAGGCCGCTGGCCGAAATCCGGAATCGTGCCCTTGTCGACAACGCTCGACACGCCCGGCATCCTGACCCGGTCTGTGGATGATGCCATCTTCGCGTTTAGCGCGATCGAGTCCATGCTCACCGGCAAGAGCGTACAAATCAATGAGCTGGAATCCTTGCAAGGCATACGATTTGGCGTACCGCAGCATTTTTTCTGGGACGATGCCGATCCATCCGTCGTCAGCGTAGTCGAGGCGGCTATCCAAAGAATCGAAGCCCTCGGAGGCCGGGTAACCCCGGTTCAGTTGCCCAACTGCGAAATTGTCTACGAGATTTTCAAAGCTGGCGGATTAGCCGCTTCAGAATTGTCTGCATTTCTGAAGCTGACCATGCCGGAAAAAATCAATAGCCTGGACCCTGTGGTCAAGATGCGCGTCGAAGGAGCGGAATCCATCTCCTCCGTCGAATATCTGCGCCGATACGAGCTATTAAAGCAGGCATCTCGCGAAGCCGAGCAGTTTTTCAGTCAAATCGACGCGCTCCTCACCCCCACTGTCGCCATCTCGCCGCCCAAAGTGGCTGACCTGCAAGACAGCGAAATCTACCGGCAAGCCAATATGAAGGTGCTGCGCAATGCCAGCATCGCCAACCTGATGGGGTTGTGTGCATTGAGCATGCCTGTTGGAAAAGACAATCAGCAAATGCCTGTCGGACTGCAACTGACCTGCGGCCCCCGGCAAGAAGAAAAACTGCTGGCAATTTCTGCCTTACTCGAGAAAAAAATGGGAAGGCCTATTGATGTACTAGGGTCTCACCCTTTATTGCTGTAACCGCACTAACTGTTTCACAACCCATGGAAGGGACATAACATGCTCAAACTATCATTAAAAAAAATTGGAGTTGCTAGCATTGCCGGGCTGATTTTTGGCGCGACATCTGTTTACGCAGCCGACTTCAACTTTACCTTTGCACACGTTCTGACCGACAACACGCCTAATGCGCGTGCGGCAGTCAAATTCAAGGAAGAAGTCGAGAAAAACTCGAACGGGCGCATCCAAATCAATATCCGCCCCGCCGCACAATTGGGTGGCGACGTCGAAATCATTGAACAAACCCAGATGAACCTGGTGCAAATCGCCATTCCGCCAACAGGCAACCTGGCCAACTTCGAATCAAAGATGTTCTTGTTCGATTTGCCCTACCTGATGGCTGACGAAGCGTCCATGAAACGAGTGCTGGATGGCAAGGTAGGCAGAGAGCTCCTGGACTCGCTGGGCAAGAGCAATCTGTATGGCGTGAACTATTGGGGTGCGGGTTTTCGCAACATGACCAATAACATACGCCCCATCAATCAGCCTGACGATCTGAAAAACATCAAGATGCGCACGCTTCAGGCGCCTACCATCCTGGCCACTTACCGCGCATTCGGCGCCAACCCGACAGCCATGGCTTATACCGAGGTCTATAACGGCTTGCAGCAGGGTGTAGTGGAAGGGCAAGAAAACCCACTGGCCAACATCGACTCCATGAAGTTCTATGAAGTCCAGAAATACATGACCATGACACGCCATGCATACCACACGTATGCCGCTGTGGTGAACAAATCGGCGTGGGAATCATTGCCGGCCGACCTGCAAAAAGTCATGAGCGACGCTTTTGACGTGGGCCGTGATTATGCTCGCCAACTGACTAACGAAGACGAAGGCCAGATCGTTGACAAAATCAAGGGCCAGATTCAAATCATCGAACTGACGCCTGAGAACAAAGCCAAGTTCGTTGAGAAGGCCAAGCCAATCTACAAAGAGTTTGAAAGCAAGGTCACTCCTGAGCTGATGAAAAAAGCTCTTGACGCGGCATCCGCAACCTAACCGACAGAGAACAGCCTCATGATAGAAGCG
>DATJCP010000094.1:0-4264 GCA_035514715.1 Candidimonas sp. | reverse complement strand
CATCGGCAACCAATGCCTGCGACCCGGCCCAGATGCCGGCGACGGCCTGGACCGCGCTGAGGGCGATATTGAGCACGACACTGACCCAGGTGCTTCTGCGTCCGGCAGCCAGGCGATCCGGCTCGTTCTGCGGATCGTGTTCGTCGACCTCGGTGGCAAATAGGCTCATCGATTTTCCGTATCTGACTTGAATTCTGGAACCGCAGGCGCGGCTGAGGGCACATCGGCGAAATTGCCTACCCGGCGCGACCCGGGACTTGCTATGCGCAGCTGCCGGAAACTACTATATCGACAGTATATCTATTTTTCCCTTGATACGCATCCGGCATTGGTCATTAGCCAATGGAGTATGTTCTAGATAACGATGATCCTGCAATTGCCATTGATCTTGCATGATCGCAAAAAAAGCAAACCCGGCATCCACAAGGGATTGCCGGGTTTTGTTTATCAATACTTTCAAGGAAGTTTTTAAAACGGTTATCCGTGTTCTTGACGCTTTGTGCGTCCACGATGCAAAAGCGCGTCGAGCGCGGCCGCCCGTTGCTCTCGCGTTCTTGCCCCACCTGATTTTTTTAATGCCTGCTCCAGCAGGCTAAGCGTGCCGTCCTGCTTACCCAACTGTCGGGGCAATATCTTCATCAACTGGAACGAAGGCCGGGGTTCGATGCGTTGGCTGCTCTAGTGATTTTTTTGCGCATGGCCAATGCGCAACATGATGGCAAGCACGCACTGGAAATTGGGCAATCGATATATCGGATTTTGTTGATTTTGTGCACGCACATTCCATTTTTTGATTTCTGTTCAGAGCTATTTGTATTGTTCCGTTTTTATGTTTTCCCGATCGCACGCGACGAACATACAGGCATTGCTGTAGATGCCGATTTTGATTTTGGTAAAGCTGTTCGGATCTTGAGTCATTTACGTCTTCAACTTGAAGATCAGGACTTGATTGGCGTGACTTATCGAGATAGTGTGCGGGCAATGTATGAATTGCTGCATGGGAAATGGGGCTTCCATATTCAATTCGCATTGGCTCCGCCCATTTCCTTGCTGGCGCGACCTTCAGAACTCAATGCGCACGCCCATGAGTTCACGGCTACGGCCGAACGTTTCAGGGAATGGGGATGGCGATCACTCAGAGCGGGAGAGGAGGAACGTTTTCCGCCTGCTGAACTTTGGCAATGAAATGCCAATAGATCAGCAACAGTACACTGGGCAACGGCAACCGGAATGAGAGGGCAGCCTACTCCGGCACTACGTGCAGGGAGTACTAGCGCCCGCAATATTGATTTAATTTTCTTAAATATCAATATTGTTACCACCGGCTATGTCAATTTCAACAGTTGCTGCACCAATGGATGCATCACTTTGCGCTCCGTGCTGATGGCATAGTAGTGCTCTTGCACGCCTTCGCATGCGCCAATCAGCTTCACCTGGCTGCGTTTGAACAAGTCGTCCTCAGCCGCGACCGCAGCCGTAAAGATGCCCAGGCCCGTCGCCCCGAACGTCTCCAGCAGTGCGCTGTCTTCGAATTCACCTGCGATCCGCGGGTGCAGTCCTTGCTGGGCCAGCCACCGGTCGATGTGGCTGCGCACCATCGAGTGCGGGGTGGGCAGCAGCACCGGCACGTCCTGCAGTGTCGCCGGAAACCCTTCCTGCGCCAGCGCCCACCAATGCGGCGATCCATACCAGCCAATTTCCGAGGTGCCCAAGGGGTGGCTGTGCACCTTCAGGCGTGGATTGAATGGCGCGGGATGGTCGGTCAACACCACATCCAGCTTGTGCACGATCAGGTCAGCCAGCAGATCGGCCATCTCGCCCTCATCGCATACCAAGCGCAGGTCGCTCACCTTGAGCACCGGTTGCAAAAGCCGCTGGACCTCGAGCTTGGGCAGTCCGTCGGCAATGCCCACGGCCAGCCGCACCGAGGGCTTTTGGGTCGCCGCACGCACCTGTGCGGGCAGAGCTTCGCCCAGTTGGAAGATCTGCTCTGCCTGCTGCAGCGCAGCGACCCCGGCTTCGGTGAGCGCCAGGCCACGCCCGGCGGGCTTGAGCAGCTGGCAGCCCAGGTCCCGCTCCAGCTCGTGCACCTGGGTACTCACGGTTTGCACCGCGATGTCCAGTCGCG
Organism: Candidimonas sp.; assembly: GCA_035514715.1. Lineage (GTDB taxonomy): Bacteria > Pseudomonadota > Gammaproteobacteria > Burkholderiales > Burkholderiaceae_B > Pollutimonas. The sequence continues at coordinate 2,136 of DATJCP010000094.1, read as the reverse complement.
CCGCCGCGCGCACCATGCCGCCTTCCTTGGCCACGACCCAGAAGTAGTAGAGGTGCCGGTAGTTGAAGGCCATACTCATATTCAGTATTTATAGGAATTAAATTCATCCATTATCTTCTTTTTCAGAAGGATAAAAAGTCTTATCGTACGAAAACCGGGGTGCAGACCCTCAACCTTCATGAAAGAAAAGCATGAATCAACCCCTTGTTCATTCGACCGGCGCCGCCCGCTCTGGCTGGGGCGCCACCCTTGCCACGCACAAGGTGCTGCGCAACACCTACGCGCTGCTGTCGCTGACGCTGCTGTTTAGTGCCGGCGTGGCGGCAGCGGCTGTGGCGTTGCGCCTGCCCGCTCCCGGGCTCATTTTCACCTTGGCCGGCTACTTCGGGCTGCTGTTTCTCATCCATAAGGTGCAAAACCGCGCGGCTGCAATACCGGCAGTGTTCGCGCTGACCGGCTTCATGGGCTACACCTTGGGCCCACTCCTGTCGGCCCACCTGGCGATGCCCGGCGGTGCGCAGACCATCACGCTGGCGCTCGGGGCCACGGGCGCCACCTTCCTGGCACTGTCTGGCTGGGTGCTGGCGACCCGGCGCGACTTCAGCTTCATGGGCGGATTCCTGTTCGCCGGCATGGTGATTGCGGTGCTGGCGGGTCTGGCAGCCATGTTCTTCAAAATGCCCGCGCTGGCTCTGGCAGTTTCGGCCATGGTGGCGCTGCTGTCGGCCGGCCTGATCCTGTTCGAGACCAGTCGCATTGTCAACGGCGGCGAAACCAATTACGTCATGGCCACCGTCAGCCTGTTCGTCTCGCTGTTCAACCTCTTCACCAGCCTGCTGAGTCTGTTTGGGTTCGGCGGCAGCAACGATTAATTGAAAGGAAAAAACACATGAAATGCCCTCATTGCAATGACGCCGTCCTGGTCATGAGCGAACGCCAAGGCGTCGAAATCGACTACTGCCCGCAGTGCCGTGGGGTGTGGCTGGACCGCGGCGAACTGGACAAGCTCATTGAGAAAAGCGTTGCGGCAGCACCGGCCTCTCCGCCCCCGTATCAGCAGCAGCAGGGGCGGCCCGATTTTGCGGATTCCGGTCACTATCACCACCAACCCAGCTATGGCAAGCGCAAGCAGAAATCATGGCTTAGCGAAATTTTCGACTGATAGTTGCGGCTAAGCCACCGTAGCACCATGCCGCAGTACACGGCTAACCCACTTTGATCATTTTTACTTTAGGAAACTCTGTGAACACTTCTTTTCGCGCCACCGCTACCGTGATCGTTTTGACCATCGCTTCCCTGGCAGCTCCCTCGTTAGCTCACGCCAAACGCTTGGGCAGCAAACCCCGATCCGCTCCACCCGCCAGCATGGGCAAAGCCCCGGCCGCTTCTGCAGCATCCGCCACTCCCACCACCCCAACCGCGGCCACCGCAGCTGCTCCGGCCGCCGCAGCACCCGCCGCCCGCGGCTCCGGCTTAATGGGCACCATGGGCGCCGCCGCTGTGGGCGCCGTAGCCGGCTCCATGGCGGGCAATGCCTTGGCCGGCGGCCTCTCCTCCGACAAGGACACCAAGGCCAAGGAAGCCGAAGCTCTGGCCGCAGAGGCAGAAGCCAAGGAACTGCAGCGCAAGGCCGATGAAGCCAAGGCAAAGGCTAATGCCGCCCGCGCAGCGGCAAAGTGAGCACATGGCGGCTCCATCCGTCTGCTCATTTGATTTCCCAGTGGCCATGCACTACGCCACCTTCCGCCGCCGGAGGCGGCGGCTGAAGGGTAGAGGCTTGCGAGGGACTATCGGGCCAATTAAGAACCTATTTCGATAGGACTGCGAGCAAGGAAACGAAAGCGGTAGGCCTGGTCGAACACGGAAGGAAGACTTCCGTTGGAGAGGTGGCCATGAAAGCGAGTAGACGGGATGATGGCTCTTGCATGAGCGATGCATTGTGGGAACGGATGGCGCCCTTACTGCCGGCGCCGAAACCCCATCCGCTGGGATGTCACCGACCGCGGGTACCGAACCGTGCGGCGCTGGATGCGATCTTGCTGGTGCTGCGCACTGGCATGCAGTGGAACGCGCTCGATGACGCCGGCATCTGCTCGTGCGCATCGGCGTATCGGCGGTTTCGGGAATGGACGGAGG
>DATJCP010000093.1:0-11233 GCA_035514715.1 Candidimonas sp. | reverse complement strand
CAAAAGCCTCGACGTACTCGCGCCAGGCGTAATCCGTGGCGTCATCAATCTGGGTCAGTTCGTCGGCCAGTGCAAGTTCCGGCCTCATCCCCATCAGGTCACGAAAAGACGGATCGCCGTTGGAGCCGGCAAATTTTCGTTCGCAATGGACGGTAACGCTGCCCGAAAACAGGAAGACTTCGACTTCTATGGTCAGCTCTGCCCTGCCGACGCACTTCCCGCTTTCAAACTCGTAATGCAAATCAAGATAAAGCTCGATGGAAGCCGTAATCAAGCCCAGCACACTGACGCTGCCCCCCAGCCGAAAATATCCCGTCAACGCACAAGCGGTTTTTTCCATGCGGAAATACACCCCCGCCATGACGTGCACGCCGCCCGAGGCCACGCCCAAATCCACTGAAATGCTGGCGCCGAACTCGAACGCGGCTTCAAGAAGCTGGATGCCGCTGGGGTCCAGCGTAATGCCAAAGAATCCACCGCCTCCGAACATGCATACCGACAAATTGAAAGGCTGTTCGCGTGTGCAGAAATTGAACCTGACAGCCAGTGGCTGGCCAATAAAAGGCACGGTAAAACCCGCGCCCAGGCTTAGGTTGGACAGGTTAAAAACGCCGATGGCGATGCTAGGCAATGCAACGTCGAACCCAGCATCGACACCCTTGGGGGTAATGTCCAGGTAAGGCGGATCGGAAAAACCATCAAGGGGGATTAGATCGCGCAGGGTTTCCACAAACGACAGCGGCCCGACAAACTTGATGTCATTCAGCTGTACATCGACATCCATCTTGGCCGAAGAGTCAACACGAAATTCAATTTTTTCGAAATTCAGCTCGATAAAACTGGCCGGCGCAATCAGCACCAGATCGAAGTTTTTCAAAGAGGATACGACTGAAATTTTGGGTGCGCTTTGCCCGTTTTTCTTGACCTTGGCACAGACTGCAACCGAAAATCCGTGCTGGTCATTAGCCCGGAACAAAGGAGGCGCGCCAGGCGAGAGCGCCCAGCTACTGATAGGCGGATTCCAATCGAAACGGATAGTCAGTTCGTCGCCAACCAGCATTTCCAGTAGATTCAATAGATCATCGGCGCTGTCTATCACCTGCAAGACCGCATCGATGGCATCAAGTGCAACTTGCCGCGGGGCGCCGGCCAGCAGATGCGAATCGGCCAGCGTGGCGCGAATCGGCGTCATGGCGCTTTGTACATCCGACAAACGGGCTTTCAATTTCGCCGGATCCTGAAGCAAGTCAGGCAACGCCTGAGGCTGGCCAACTATAGCGTCAAGCGCGGTAAACAACACATTGCCTTGAGCAATAAGGACTGCAATGGAGGCAGCATCAAGCAGCGCAACATCAATCACGTTGGCTGTTTGCAAAAGCCCCTGGCGCAAGCCCGATGGCAACGACACCGAACCCACCGAGGCATTGGCGGCGCTTCGCAAACCCGCTGTTGCCGCCTTTGCCTGCGCAATGGCGCCAGCCAAGGAAGGCGGAACCTGCACTGCACCATCAACAGACTTGCCGGCTAATTCATCGACACACGCGGCAACATCATCAAGCGCATCCATCAACTGATTGATTTCCGCTTTGGCATCGGCCACCAAGGCTGCGGCATAGGACTGCGACTGCGCCAGCAGGTCCTGCAAGGTGTGCTGGGCGGCGGCAACGGCGCCAGCGGCAATGCTGGCAGGCTGATCGGCCAACCTGGCGACCAGGTCGAACAACCGGACCAAGTCATTAATGAAACTTTCGGCCTGGGTAGCGGCTTCGGAAGCGAACTTGGGAATTTGTCCAGGCTTATCGGCCAGGTTGCTGACTGCCTGGATGACCTCGCCCAGCGGAATACAACCGAAAAGCAAAGGCAGGGGCAAGTCGGTGATCGAAGCGGGAAAGGCATCGACGCCACTCATCTTGCCTGAAATGAAACTGTCGACATTGCCGGTAACCGGCCCCGACAGACGGGAAATAGCAGAGGGCCTGAGGTTGGGTTGTACAAACCCGCCGGAGCGGTCACCTTGGGCGGAAAAGTCCAGGACGGCCATATCGTATTCGGGTACGACATCAACATACACTTGCCCCTGGTTGGCCGCTGAGAAGCCATTTTTCAAATAGAAGCCATTCCATTTGAGCGTGTTGCTCTTGGGGCTGCCTGTAAGCTGCGCCAGCGCCGGAATTCGGACTTTCCCCTGAACTACGCAAGGATAGAACAGCGCTTGCTGCAGCTTATTGCTATAGGCACGCAGCTGCGGATTATTCTTTTCCACAACAGCATCGAAAGTCAGCTCATCGACCTGCAAGGTGGTATCGCCGGCCTTCAGGCTTAACGCCAGCGTAACGCGCTGCTGTCCAAGCAAAGCTGTGCGCTCTTGCTTGCGCGCCGGATCTCGCCAGGCCTTGGGCGCATCCAGCATATTATTTTCCACTGCGGGGTAGTCTGGCACCCGTTTGCCGGCTTCCATCTTGGCAATATTCGTCAAGCTATTTTCCATGAATATCATCGGCAGACTGAAACGTACCGCCCGCCCGTCAAGATCGGTAGCCAGGCATTCAAAACGAAACGGCGCATTATTCACGTACGGCCAAAACAGCATGCCTTTAGTGCTTAAACTTGCCAGCTTATCCAGGTTGGGCGTGGCTTCGGTAAGCAGGCGCACGTTCGTGAACGGCATCTGGCGGTACAGGAAGACACTGCCATCGTTCGTGACCAAGGCCGGATCGGCAAACTGGCGATCACGCTCAAGCACGACCACAAAGATCCGTTGGCGCAGGTAGGCCGTATTGCCCGGCCGTTGTTCGATCAACGGTTTCTTTTTGCTGTCCAACGCACCGTTATGAAATTTCCGCTCGGTAACTTTAACCAGGGCCACATGATGGCCAAACGGGAAAAGCAAGCCTTGGTAAACAATCCGTACGTAATGGTCACGGCCCATAGTGCCGCGATGCACCCATTCCGAAAGTGAAAATCCCGGCGGCGGTTTCCAGGCTCCGCGCGAATCCAGCCATGCGCCCAGCGGCGAGAGCATAAGCAGCCGAGTATCGATGGCCTGCGGCGTATAGCTGGCATCCGGGGCATTGGAGGACAAATGCGCAATCTGGAAACGGTCGGCGTCGGTCATCGACATGCGAAACGGCTCGTCACTCTGCGTCGGCAGCTCATCGGCATTGGGAAACCAAGCCGGCATGGGGTTGGCCGGGCGTTCGCCCGCCAATGCCCAGACTGCACGTACGGTGCGTTGCGGATCAAACTGCGGAGGCTGTATCAGGCTGCCATCAACGGCAGGCGTAACCAGCCGCGAGTGCCACAACTCGGTTCTCCGGGTCGCTAATGACGTGGCGGGGAGGCTGGCGTGATGCCAACGCGCCCCGCTGTGCGGGCTTAGAACTAGCCGCCACGGCAATTCGATAGCGGTTTGCTGCGGCCCCGGCGCCGACAAGCGCTGTTTTAACTTAAGACGAGCTTTTCCGACACGCGTGGCCAAACTGGCGGAGGCCCCGCGAACCGGGCGAACGGCGGGGTCTGACGCGAGTAAATGCGGCGACAAGCCGCCTGCGGCCAGACGCAACGACAATGCCGCCTCACTGCCCTGCGTCGCGGCAATACGCAAATTGCGGAGGGCAAAACTGGCAAGCGCCGCGCGCTGCACCGGCTTAAGCTTGCTTACGTCGTAAACGAAAACACCTCCGGCATCAGCGCCTGATTGGGTCGCGCTGGGCGGGACCGCATTGCCCGGTACAACAGGAACGAGGTTTTGTATCGCTGCGAGCAAGCCTTCAAGGGTATAGGGAACGTCGATATCGTCAGGCGCCGCGAACGCAAGCCGCGACTCGCCGGAAATCCTGGCGCGCACGGGAGGCCCCGACAATTCGTCGCTGTCAGCGGCGCCAGGCTCGGCTTCATAAAAAGCCTGCTCTGCAAACGACTGCGGCGGAAAATGGACAACCAGCGTAGCCGCCCCCGATGCGCTTTTGCGCAAGCGCGGCGGTGTACCCGGAACCACGGATAGATTATGAAGTTCGAAACGCAATGCCAACATATCGGCCGGGCGTACAACAGGTTGGCCGGGGCGAACGCGCTCGAAGAAATTTTCGTTGTAGTGGGGAATTACAGGGAAGACGGGCCGGAATCTGTCAGCCACTTTCTTCGACGGAGTCGGCAGAGGGTCGGTTATTTTCTTGCGGCTCGTGGAGACTATCGGTACGGCGCGCTGGACCTTTTTCGTAACCATATCGACGCTCCTGCAAACAAAGAACCGAAGTAACTTCTTGCCAAACAGCGCTATATCGTCGTGCGATCCAATATATCAACATCAACATACTGGGTCAATATCGCGTTAAGCCTTATTACAAGCCCGATACAAATATCATTACAATGCCGCAACGCGTCAAATCAATGGATCGAGACAAACTATGGATGCAGATTTCTGGCTGGAGCGGTGGCGCGATGGGCGCACTTTCTTTCATCAAAGCAGGGTGACGCCCTTACTTCAAAAATACTGGCCCCAGCTATCGCTACCACAAGGCAGTTGTGTACTGGTGCCGCTATGCGGCAAATCGCTGGATATGCTCTGGCTTGCGCAACAAGGCCACCGCGTGCTTGGCGTGGAACTGTCCCAGCTGGCTGTCGAACAGTTCTTTGCGGAAAACGACCTGGAACCAAAAATCCATGAATCGGCCATGGGACGCCACTACGTTGCAAGCAATATCGAACTTATCTGCGGCGATATTTTTGCGCTGGATGCCGCAACGCTTGACACCTGCATCGGCGTTTATGACCGCGCCGCGCTAGTAGCCCTGCCTCCTGAAATGCGCGAACGCTATGTGCGACACGTGTATGGCCAGCTGTCCGCAAAATACCAGGGGCTGCTGCTTACCCTGGACTACGATCAGGAACAAATGGAAGGCCCTCCCTTTTCAGTAGGCGAAGCCGAAGTGCAGGCGATATACGCCGAGCACTCCCAGGTTGAAGTCATAGACCGGCGCGATATCTTGTCCAAAGAGCCCAAGTTCGCAGAGCGTGGCCTGACGCAGCTGGACACTGTCGTGTACAGGCTCAGCCGCAAAACCTGACAGCAATCAATTATTTTCTGTCACAATCCATTCAATCAATTGTTTTCGGTCGCTCACGCGTATAAAGAGCTTATGAAGTTATGGCAAAAATAACGGTAGATGGGGTCGTCAAACGCTACGGGGACGCGACCATTATTGACGGCTTAAGCCTGAACATCGAGCACGGGGAATTCTTTACCTTGCTAGGCCCCAGCGGCTGCGGGAAAACCACCCTGCTGCGCATGATTGCCGGGTTCATCACGCCCGATGCTGGCCGCCTGCTGCTCGACGACCACGACATCACCAATCTGCCTGCCCACAAGCGCGACACAGGCATGGTCTTCCAGGACTATGCCCTGTTTCCCGATAAAACCGTATTCGACAACGTGGCCTACGGCCTGCGGGTACGCAAGTTTTCAGGCAAGGAAATAAAACAGAAAGTCGAGCACATACTCGACCGCGTCGAGCTTGGGCACCTGGCAAAACGCACGCCCGGAGAACTATCCGGCGGCCAGCGCCAGCGGGTGGCACTGGCTCGCGCCCTGGTTATCGAGCCTCGGGTCTTGCTGATGGACGAACCCTTATCCAACCTGGATGCAAAACTGCGCATACAGATGCGCGATGTCATAAGACAGCTGCAGCAGGAAGCCAACATTACCGCTATTTTCGTGACCCACGACCAAGAAGAAGCCTTGTCGATGTCCGACCGGATCGCCCTGCTGCGCAACGGCCGCATCGACCAGCTCGATACACCCGAGGGCTTATATGCGCGCCCCCGAACCGCTTACGCCGCTGATTTCATTGGCGCGGCCAACCTGATCGAAGTGCAGACTCTGCTGGCCAAAGGCGACAACAGCCTGGTAACCATAGCCGGCGGCCAAGCCCTGGTTTCCGGGCAAGCAACCACCTCAAGCACCCAACTGGCCGCGCGCCCTGAACACATAAGCGTGCACGACCAGCCCACCGCCGACTTTAGCCGGGTACCCGCCGAAATCGTCTATCGCCGCTACCTTGGATTCAAGGCCACCTACGCCATACGTCTGGAAGACGGCAAAATCGTCCATGCCGATATTTCCGCGGCCACTGATCCCGCCTATGTCCCCGGCAGCCAGGTATTTCTTAGCTTCAGCCCCGACTGCCGGCTGGTCGAGGCGTAAGCAGCATGACAGCGCATTCCGCCAAGCGTCGTTGGTCTCCATGGTTTCTGCCGGCACTATTCTGCCTGCTTGTGCTGGTCGCTCTGGTGCTATGGCCGCTGGCATCACTGTTCTATCAAAGCGCCATTGACCCGCAAACCGGAAACGCAAGCCTTAAGGGCTTCAAGATGTTTTTCGACAACCCAAGGTATGTCGAAGCGTTTTTCAATACATTGCGGCTAGGTGTCATATCGACGTTGGGCACCGTATTGCTGGGCGCGCCGCTGGCCTACGTCGTGGCGCGCTACGATTTCCCCGGCAAAACCCTGGTGGCGCTTTTGCCCCTGGCAACTATCGTCTTGCCTGATATCGTGGTATCGCAAGCCTGGCTGATGCTGCTGGGCAATAACGGCATAGTCAGGCTGGCTCTTGAAGCCATAGGAATAGACCTGCCCTCTTTCTATGGCTGGTTCGGGATGTCCTTTACGCTGATCCTGAATGACTACACCTATGTATATATAGGCATGCTGGCCGCGCTAAAGGCCATTGACGGCACCATCGAAGAAGCTGCAGTCAACTTGGGCGCCAGCAATTTCAGGCGGGCCCTGACGGTTACCTTCCCCGTGCTGGCGCCGGCATTGCTGATCAATGCCATGATTGTCTTTACGCTGGCTGTCGACAACTTTTCCATACCCATGATCCTGGGCGGCCGGGTAGACGTACTGTCTTCGCTGACCTACACCACTTTCCTGTCGGAGATGGGCAGCAACCCCACCATGCAAAGCGTGCTGGCTGTGGTCTCGGTCGTGCTGGTCGGGTTCGTGCTGTTTATCCAGAAACGGGTGGTTGAACGCAAGACGTATCAAATGCAGCAAGGCCGTGCCCCCCTGGCGGTTCGCGCAACCGGCCTGGGAGCCGTCGTCTTGACGACATGCGCCGTCCTGTTTGTTGCCTTCTCCATGATACCGGCCGTCATCGTGCTGATCGGGGCCTTTACCAAGGCCAGCGGCCCCGTCATGCAATACGGCACATTCACGCTGGACAACATGGAACGCGCACTGCGCAACGCCCCCGAACCCATCATCAATTCTCTGATGCTGGCCAGCGTGGCAGCCGTTGCAGGCACCTGCTTTGCAACCGTTGCCAGCTACCTTATTGTCAAGAAGCGCATGTGGGTGGTCAGCGCCCTGGACTATGTCGTCATGCTGCCGCTGGCCATATCGGGCACGGTGCTGGGCATTGCCCTGATCCACACTTACAACAGCGGCATGATTATCTTGACCGGCACTTGGGTCATCATGGCATCGGCCTATTTCGTACGCAAAGTACCCTTTTCCATACGCTCGGCATCGGCGTCCCTGTACAGCATTCCTGACTCGATAGAAGAGGCGTCCATCAATCTGGGGGTATCGCCCATTGCCAGCTTCTTCAAGGTCGTGCTGCCCGTCATGAAGCCTGCCATCCTGGGGGCCGCCATCCTGATGTGGGTAACGTCGCTGGCGGAAATATCGGCAACCATCGTCTTGTATTACGGCGGCATGGAAACCATGCCCATCCAGATGTTCCGCCAGATCGATGCCGGCTACCTGGCCAGGGCTTCGGCTTATGGGGTCATCTTGATGGTCGTAATTATTGTTCCTGTTTACTTGGCAGTACGTTTTTTGAAACTCGATCTGTTTTCCAGCCGCTAAGCACTAATTTAAAGGAAGCCCATGTCCAGCCCATACTTTGTACAGCGTTATCTGGCCCCGACCCTAGGCAGCGTTGCCCTGATGTTGGGCCACGCCGCCTATGCAGCAGATGCCGTCGTCTATACATCCAACAATGTCCAGACCATCGATACGGCTACCGATATCGCCGAAAAGACGACGCCCAGCCTGAAGATCCAAAAGGTCACTTCCGGTACCGGCGCCCTGATGAAGCGTATCGAAGCCGAAGCAAAGAATCCTTTGGGCGACGTGGTATGGGGTGCGGGCTTTGGCACCATGGCTGCGTTCAAGCAAAACTTCGAACCCTATCAATCGCCCGAGGCGAAAGACATAGATCCGCGTTTTATCGGACCCGACCATCTGTGGGCGGGCACCAACGCCCATGTCATGATCATCATGGTCAATGACAAGCAACTGAAAGGCGCCGAGGCCCCTAAAACCTGGAGCGACCTGTTCGACCCGAAATGGAAAGGCAAGCTTATCGTTGGCGACCCAGCCACATCGGGCAGCACCTACGACCAGATGTACGGCATTCACCAGTTGTTTGGCCAGGACGGCTTCAATAAGCTCGTTGCCAATGCCGATGTTTCCAAAAGCTCCGCCCAAATTTATAAAAGCGTTGCCAATGGCGAATATGCCGTAGGCATCACCATGGAATATGCAGCCTACGCCTATATTGCCGGCGGCCAAAAAGAGGTTCGCATTGTCTACCCGACCGAAGGTGCATTCGTAGCGCCGGAAGCCGTCGCCGTCATCAAGAACCCCAAGAATGGCGCAGCATCAGCGCACGCGCTATACGACATACTGCTTTCCAAAGCGGTACAAGAAGCCGAGCTGGTGCATAATTTTCGCCGGCCTACCCGCTCTGACATCGATGTAGCCAAGCTGACCAAGCTGCCTAATCTGCAAGACATCAAAGTAGAAGCGACCGACCCAATGAAAGCGGCTGCCGAATACGACATGATCATCGGCGCCTGGAAGAAGGCTACCGACGCCGCTGGCAAATAACACCGGCTGCGAAATCAGGCAATGGCGCCGAATACGTTTCTAGTCTGGATACGGCTAGAAACGCTCATATCCTAATAAGTAGCGCCATTGGCCTGCGGGCAAACCGGCCATGGGCAAGCGCCCGATGCGTAGGCGCTTGATGCCCAGCACTTTCAGGCCAACCTGCCTGCACATATCGGCAATCAAGCCGGCTGGCGGATTCTTGAGCGCAAAGCGCAACCGGGTTTCATTCTGCCAACTGACCTTGATGGGCGGCAAGGGTGCTCCCCGCCACGACAATCCATGATTCAATTTCTTCAAGCCGTCTGCCGACAGTTCACCAGCGACCTCGACAATATATTCCTGCTCGATCTTGGCGGCATCGTCCACAAGTTTCCGAGCAATGCCGTATTCCTGGCTAAAAACCACCAGCCCTGAATCGCCCGCCGCCAGCGGCATGAACAAATCCAGGCCTTTCAGATCCATCTTTACAAAGTGACGGCCCGAGCGGTCATCGGACGCCTGGTTCGCTGATGCAATCAATTCCAACACCGGTTTTGCGCCGGGGCCGGCGCCGTAACCCACCGGCTTGTGCAGCAATATAGTCACGGGCTTGTGATCTTCGGCGCGTGCATTCGCGGCCAACTCGACCTCTTGATGCGGCTCAATACGCAAACCGGGCTCTTCAACAACCTGCCCATCTACGCGTACCCACCCGCCTTGCACATAGTTCTCGGCCTCGCGGCGCGAACAGGCGAATCGGGTAGCGAGATATTTGCTTAAGCGTACGGAATCAGTCATCAAAGCATTGTAGACGACTCAGGACCGCACGAATAACACCAGACTAAGGCTGGCGCCGATAGATCAACAATCGGCCTTTATAGTCCTGAACCACAGCATTTGGCAATACAGCTTGACCTAGCCGCTTATCGCGCATTAGCTGAAAACCGTGCATCGCCATATGACGATTGAAAGCAGGCCGATGGCCCCGATCGGGATCAACCATCCAGACTTCGGCGGCAGTTTGGGCATGATCATCGATAAAGCCGGCCAGCAACTCAGGGGTATCGCGCTCGTAGAGCAAGTCGCTGCCAATAATCAGATCATAGCGAGCCGACAAGAGCTCCGCCCCTGTATCTTGTATACATGGCTTGCTATCCATTCCCCATTGACCATGCCGATAATCTACCGAAGACAAGTGATTCAGACTGGCGTTTTTTTCAAGAAATCCGTGAGCCAGCGGATGACGGTCACTGGCGGTGATGCGCGCACCCTGCCTGTGCCCAACAAGGCTGGCCAGCGCCAGACCACAGCCGATTTCAAGTATTCGTTCGTTGGGACAAACAGGCCTGGTCGCAAACTGGACGGCAAGCTGCACACTTGATGGCCACAAAAGACCAAACAAAGGCCACGAAGCAGAACATATACCCAGGCGCTGTGCGGCACCGGTCGGGTCGTGGAACTGTTGATTGTCGAGTAAAGAACGGATGACAAGGTCGGGGACTCCCGCTATGGCAATACGTTCCAGCCTGGTCCTATAACCCGGCTCCGTCATGAAACTAGCATCTTAAAGGCCTTATTCGTTGCTAAAGGGCCTTTAAGTATGCCTATGATCGGGCAAATTAGCCAGCATAGCCTATATGGCGCTAGCGCTGCACCATCTTATTCCAGCGTACATTCCATACTGCACGGCTCTTGTTGACATCATCCCATGCAATGACAGCGGCATCTTTCACTGCCGCCTCCGTTTCTCTTGTACTGGACACATTAAGATTCGAAGGCTCGCTGCCGCTATGCTTCAAAGCTAACTTCTGGGCTTCCGGTGTCAATAGATACCGGGCAAGCTTTTGCGCCAGTTCCGACTGACTGCCGTTGGCAATCACACACTCGGCAATAGCATGCACAACCGCTCCTTCTTTCGGCGCTACATATTCAATGGGCAAACCGTGCAGCTTCAGACGACTAGCTTTCGCGTAGGTAAGCGGAAACAAGCCAGCCTGATCCGTTCGCAGCATTTCAGAGATGTTGACTGACGTGCTGATGTATTCAAGCACATTCGGGTCTATCATTTCTTGCCATACTGAAAAGACAGGCTCGACATCGCCATCTGTGCCGCCCAGTATCCGATTCAGCATCAGGAAAGCCTGCAAGCCGAATGTACTGGTGGATATCGATTGAAAAACCACCCTTCCCTTGTACTTCGGATCGGCAAGATCCATCCAGGATGTCGGCGGCGCCCAGCCTTTTTCCTTGAACAACCTGGTGTTATAGGCCAACCCCGTCATGCCCATATCAATCATCGCCGCCATGTCGTTGTTCAGGCGGGCAACCGGATATAGCTGATCAAGCTCGGGCG
>DATJCP010000092.1:0-9881 GCA_035514715.1 Candidimonas sp. | reverse complement strand
CGAATTCGCTTTCTTTTTTTGCAAATTAGAATTTATGTACACACACACACACACACACACACACGAAAACCATAAAATGGTTATTTATGGGGATAGCTTTAGCGCTCTCCTTCGCAGCATGTAAAAAATCGACTTGCTTATCGGCGTACGCGGAAAAAGCGTCCCGCACCCATGCGCCCTTTTCATGTGCGCTGACACGGGCTTTAAGGCGTTCGCGATTGCAAGGCCCATGGCCCTTGATCACGGCATAGAACTCAGCCCAGTCGATGTCGCCAAAATCGTAATGGCCGCGTTCATCATTCCATGCAAGCTTGGGGTCCGGCACCTTCAGGCCCAGGTACTCAGCCTGCGGCACAGTTTGATCCACCATTTTCTGGCGCAAGTCGTCATTGGAAAACAGCTTGATGCGCCACTGCATGGACTGCGCACTATTGGGTGAGTCGGCATCCGAAGGCCCGAACATCATCAAGGCCGGCCACCACCAGCGGTTGAAGGCTTCCTGACACATGTCTTTTTGAGCCTGCGTACCGTGCAGGCACATTTGTATCAGCAGGTCGTACCCCTGGCGCTGGTGAAAGGACTCTTCCTTGCAAACCCGCACCATGGCGCGCGCATAAGGCCCATAAGAGCAGCGGCACAAAGGGATCTGGTTGATGATGGCCGAGCCATCGACCAGCCAACCTATCATGCCGATATCGGCCCAGGTAAGCGTGGGGTAATTGAAAATGCTGGAATACTTGGCTTTGCCCGAATGCAGGTCATCGACCAGGTCGTCGCGGGACACGCCCAGGGTTTCAGCCGCGCTATACAAATACAGACCGTGGCCTGCCTCGTCTTGCACCTTGGCCAGCAAAATGGCCTTGCGCTTGAGCGAAGGCGCGCGGGTAATCCAGTTGCCCTCGGGCAGCATACCGACAATTTCCGAATGGGCATGCTGCGAAATCTGGCGCACCAGGGTTTTGCGGTAAGCCTCTGGCATCCAGTCTTTGGGTTCGATGCGAATACCTTCATCGATACGCTGCTGAAACGCCAATTCCGGCCCCGACAACTGGTCTACGGAACGAACGCTTTTGACTCCGGTATCAACGAGCTGTGCATACATGTCAGCCTCCTTGTAATTTTTAGCGAATCCTTTAAGCCTTCATTATTTAATACAAAAATATTGATGTCAATCAAATTTTAGTATCAAATGAGTTTTTACCGCTTCGTATAAGATGGCAACTCGGTTAACGGATACCTAGTTCATGCAAGACTCGCAAAGCACGCTACAAAGCCTGATTCACTCCTTGCTGGAGCGCGACCCTCCCCGCGCCAAGTCGCTGTGCGTAACATTGCTCGGAGACGCCATCGGCCCCCATGGCGGCAGCATATGGCTAAGCGATCTGATCGAATTGGTCACGCCCCTGGGCATTAACGAGCGCCTGTTGCGCACCAGTGTTTTCCGCCTTGTGGCGCAAGACTGGCTGCAATCCGAACGCCATGGGCGTCGCAGCCTTTACCGCTTGAGCGAAGTCGGAGGCGAACTGACTAGACAGGCATCCAGCCGTATTTACGATGGTTCTCCCACACAATGGGATGGCGACTGGACCCTGGTCCTGCTGCCACGGTTTGGCAACAGCAGCCTGAGCAAGCGTAGTGAAGTGCGCCGAGAACTGATCTGGGCGGGTTTTGGCGCCATAGCGCCAGGTGTTTTTGCCCTGCCCCGCAACCGCGCGTCGGTAGCGCAGAAAGTACTGGGCAAGCTGAAACTGTCGAATAACGCGCTGGTGCTAAGCGCCCACGAACTGAATGAAGGCAAGGGCCTGCTTATCAGTTCGTTGATTTCGCAATGCTGGGATCTTGAGGGCGTGGCAAGCCAATATCAGGATTTTTCAGATACTTTCGGCCCCATGCTGGCGGCAGTCAACGAAAACACCCGACCATCGCAAGCCTTTGCGGTACGCGCCCTGACGATACATGAATGGCGCCGTATCGTTTTGCATGACCCTCAACTGCCGGTGCAAATGCTGCCGGCCGACTGGCCAGGACATGCGGCGCGGGAACTTTGCGGCAAGCTGTATTGGGCAATCTTCGATCAAGCTGAAGCACACTTAAACCAATTGCTGGACAACGACCCTGCCCGCTACCAAGCAGCCAAGCCCTACGTGTATGAACGTTTTGGCGGGCGGACGGAACCATAAGCCGAAAACCGGGTTACGGTAACCGCCGCATGCTTGAGGGGAGCCCAATACGGCATCCCTGACGCCTACAACTTGATAAAATGCTCGCGATAGTGCTTAAGTTCTTCTATCGACTCGTAAATATCGGCCAAAGCCTCATGGCGGCTTTTCTTGACAAAGCTTTTATAGACTTCCGGCTTCCAACGCAAAGACAGTTCCTTCAGGGTGCTGACATCAAGGTTGCGATAGTGGAAATATTCTTCCAGCTTTGGCATGTACTTGACCATGAAGCGACGATCTTGCCCTATGGTATTGCCGCACATGGGCGACTTGCCCGCAGGTACGTACTGGGCCAGGAAAGCCAGCAACTGCTCTTCGGCCTGCGCTTCGGTCAGGGTAGACGCCTTGACCTTGTCGATAAGCCCGCTTTTCCCGTGCGTGGACTGGTTCCATTTATCCATCGCATCCAGCAATTCCTGGCTCTGGTGTATAACCAGTACTGGGCCTTCAGCAACAAAAGTCAGATCAGGCTCGGTAATAACCACTGCCACTTCAATAATGCGTTCTTTTTCAGGGTCCAGACCGGTCATTTCCATATCTAGCCACACCAAACGCTGTTCGTTCACCGCCATATAATCCCTTCCTTAAAACACCGATTTTCGCATACTGGCGCTTCTCATGTTTACATTGCTGTTTATTGCCTTCCTGCTTTCCGATATTGCGTTGCGGCTATGGCTGGCATCACGCCAGATTCGCCACGTCCTGCAGCATCGAGCAGCGGTGCCCGCCGAATTTGCCGACCGCATAGGCTTGCACAGCCATCAACGCGCCGCCGACTATACGGTGGCCAAGATGCGCATAGCTATGGTCGAACGTGTCACCGAAGCCGCAGTGCTCGTCGGCTTCACTTTGCTGGGTGGCCTGCAGTTCCTGGATCTGCAGCTGGGCTACCTGATAGACAACGAAATGCTGCGCCAGCTGGCCCTGATAGGCGCCGTACTGGCCCTGCTGGGCATTATCGGCCTACCCTTTTCAATATGGAAAAAATTCAAGCTTGAAGCGCGCTTCGGCTTCAACCGCCTGACGCCCAAACTATTTGTGCTGGACTCATTGAAAACGCTGTTCCTAAGCCTGCTTTTCGGCATTCCCCTGGTAGCAAGCATCTTGTGGATCATGGGCAATACCGGACCAAACTGGGTTTGGTGGGCCTGGGGCATATGGGTGGGCTTCAATTTGCTGATACTTTGGCTCTTTCCCACCTTTATTGCCCCACTATTCAATAAGTTCACGCCACTGGACAACCCTACCATGGCACAGCGCATCCAGGCACTGGCCCAGCGTTGCGGGTTTTCGCTTAGCGGCTTATTCGTCATGGATGGTTCCAGGCGGTCGGCGCATGGCAATGCGTATTTCACCGGTTTTGGCAAAGCGCGGCGCATCGTTTTCTTCGACACCCTGCTGACACGTTTGAACGTCGACGAAGTCGAAGCCGTACTGGCTCACGAACTTGGGCATTTCAAGCACAAGCATATTCTCAAGCGCATGATCATCAGCTTCAGTCTCGCACTGGTATTTGCCTGGCTGCTAAGCTGGCTATCGACACAGGTATGGTTTTATGTGCAATTGGGCGTGCTACCGCAACTGGGCCGCCCCAATGATGCCCTGGCGCTGATACTTTTTTTCCTGACCATTCCCGTTTTTACTTTTTGGTTTACCCCGTTGGCCAGTTGGTTTTCTCGCCGCGACGAATTCCAAGCCGATCAATACGCCGCCCAACAGTGCTCAGCCGATGCCCTGGTGTCGGCCCTGGTCAAGCTTTATGACGACAACGCCGCCACGCTGACGCCTGATCCGGTACACTCGTCGTTTTACGATAGCCATCCTCCCGCCGTGCTACGAATACAGAACCTGAAACAACATGGCTAACGCCCCTGCCCCTCAGGGGCGTATTATTGCCGCCCACGGGCGGCACTACACGGTAGAACTGCCCGATGGCAGCCTGCGAAAATGCTTTCCTCGCGGTAAAAAAGCCGGCGCAACAGTAGGCGATTACGTCGTTATCAGCCCGCAAGGCGCTGACGAAGGATCAATAGACCGCATCCTGGAGCGCCGCAATCTGCTATACCGTTCCGACGACATGCGCACCAAGCAGTTTGCCGCCAACGTCGACCAACTGCTGATCGTTGTAGCGCCTGAACCGGCTTTCTCTGATGACCTGACCGGCCGGGCCCTTGTGGCCGCCTGGAGCGCCGGTATAGAGCCCGTCATTGTCTTGAACAAGATCGACCTGGAAAACAGCGTAGCCGGCGCACGCCAGCGCCTGGCAACCTTGTCGCAGCTAGGCATCCGAATTGTTGAGCTTAGCGCTCATGCGCCCGAGCAAATGCGCGCGGCGCTGCTGCCGCTGCTGCGCGACCGTTGCACCTTGCTGCTGGGGCAAAGCGGCATGGGCAAGTCCACCATACTTAACGCGCTGGTGCCCAATGCCCGGGCGCATACGCAAGAACACTCGCAAGCGCTGGGCGCCGGCAAGCATACGACGACCAGCACGCGCCTGTACCACCTGCCGGACCAGCCGGGCGACATTATCGATTCCCCGGGCTTCCAGGCTTTCGGTCTTTATCACCTCACGGCCACCGATATCGAGCGGGGGTTTCCCGAGTTCACAGAAGCCATACAGCGTTGCCGCTTTTATAACTGCACCCACCGCCACGAGCCAGGTTGCGGAGTGCTGGCGGCACTGGAGCAAGGCAATATCGCGCCCGAACGCCACGAGCTGTATAAGCGGATACTGGCTGAAAACGAATCCCAGGGACGCTACTGATAACTTTGCCGATAGAATGAAAATTGAAAAAGCGCGCCTCTGGCGCGCTTTTTTATAATGGCAGATCTAGGGATTGAGCTTGGCCTGGGCAGCGGCAAGAAAGTGATAGAAATTGCGAATCAACGCAGCCGTAGCGCCCCAGATGAAATAAGTCTTCCAGGATATCGAAAAATAAAACCGGTGCCCGCCACCCGGCAATTGCGCCTGATGCAAACGATGCTGCGACGTATCCATTAATACCGACAGCGGCACTTCGAATACTTCGGCAACCTCGGTTTCGTCGGGCCTGATCGTAAAGCCCGGCCGAATCACGCCAATTACCGGCTTCATGGTAAAGCCGGTAGATGTTAAAAAGCCTGGCTGGGTACCGATAAGTTGGATGAAATCTGAAGAAACGCCAATTTCTTCATGCGTTTCGCGTAGAGCCGCTGCAACAGCGTCGCGATCCGAGGGCTCGATGCGCCCCCCTGGAAAACTGATTTGCCCCGCATGGTCATACAAATGCGAAGCCCGGCGCGTAAAAAGCACATGCAGGCCTGATTCGCGCTGCACCAAAGGGAAGAACACTGCAGCCTGGATAACGTCCTGGGAGCCCAGGGAATCGGCTTGAAATGAATCACTGAAAACTGGCTCGACCTGCCATTCGATAGGGCGGGAAAATGCCGAACTGATGAAATCAAGCTGGAGAGTAGCGGCTGAGAGAGGCGGCATTACCTCGCTCGGGACAACAGGCTGGACCAGGGGATCAAAACCCGGAACAATCACACGCCTGCTTCGAGGAGGAAAAATGCTCTGCGACATAAAATTCATAAAGCAAAGGCACCCCTTGGGTGCCTTTGCTGGTTTAAACCGGAAATTCGCTGCTTATTTAGCGGCTGCTTTCTTAGGGTTGCGAACCAGCTTTTCTTTAATACGAGCGGCTTTACCCGAACGGCTACGCAAGTAATAAAGTTTAGCACGGCGCACATCGCCACGACGCTTTACTTCGATGCTGGCGATTTGTGGGGAGTAAAGCTGGAACGTACGTTCGACCGCTTCGCCAGACGAGATCTTGCGAACGATGAAAGACGAGTTCAAGCCACGATTACGGCGTGCAATGACAACGCCTTCGTATGCCTGAACGCGCTTGCGTGCGCCTTCAACCACGTTTACGTTAACGATAACGGTATCGCCGGGGCCAAACTGAGGTTTGGCTTCGCCGCCGGTAAGGCGTGCGATTTCTTCTTGTTCAAGAAGTTCGATCAAATTCACGGTAAAGCTCCTGGTTTCATCATGACACGGGCCAAATTTTGACTGCGTAAAATGCATATGCAGTTTTTGGTGCCTAAGCTTCTATAAGAAGCCCAATTAGCTAAGCCCGACAGAGGATGAGTTGCAAAGCCGATTATTGTACAGGGAAACACCCTTTTTTAAAAGCCTCCTGCGGCACCCAACCACATCAAGCCAGGAATAGTTGCACCCCACACGGCCACCAGGCAGATATCGGTAACCATGGCCCCGCGAGTCAGCTTGGCGGGAAGCCCCCGCTTTGGTGTTGGAGGAAATGGCCATCTGGCGGGCGTTTTTTTTGGTTGGTAGGCGTGCATGAGGAGTCTCCTGTAAATAGGTGGACGCGTTAGCACTATGAACCAGCCACTAGCCGATATTCAGGTGATTACCGCGTCGCCAACAATACTGTTTAAAAACACAGCTAACGTTTAACTGAACTGTATAAAACAACAGTGCTATTTGCAAGCAATTTATTGTCCTTATGCGCTAAAAAACCACACCTGGCCGAATGCAAAATCAAGCAAAGCCGCGCAGCCTCAAGCTTTACACAACAATATGACAAGCCAAAAAAAAAATCCCCACCTACTGGCGGGGACTTTTCATAACCGGCTTGACGGCTATTTATTCGGCTGAGGCGTAATACGCAGGTATGGGCGTACCGCCTTATAGCCTTTGGGGAATTTCTCTTTGAGTACCGCTTCATCCTTCAAAGACGGGACAATGATTACATCATCGCCGTCTTCCCAATTTACCGGCGTGGCAACACTATGGCTGTCAGTCAGCTGCAGGGAATCGATGACTCGCAAAATTTCATTGAAATTCCGGCCTGTGCTAGCTGGATAAGTCAGCGTCAAGCGAATCTTCTTGGCAGGATCGATAATGAATACCGAACGCACCGTCGCCGTCGTGCTGGCATTGGGATGGATCATGTCGTACAGCGTCGATACCTTGTGATCGGCATCGGCCAAGATGGGGAAATTCACCTTGGTGTTCTGCGTATCGTTGATATCTTCTATCCATTTCTTATGCGACTCGGCATCATCGACGGAGACGGCAATAACCTTGGCATTACGCTTGGCGAACTCGCCGGACACAATGGCGGTATAACCTAGTTCCGTTGTGCAAACAGGCGTAAAGTCGGCAGGATGCGAAAACAGCACCCCCCAGCTATCGCCTAAAAAGTCATGGAAACGAATTTTCCCGACTGAAGAATCCTGCTCAAAATCAGGGGCGGTATCGCCCAAGCGTAAAGTTGTCATGATGGCTCTCTAGGTCGTAAAACAAACGAAAAGGATATGCCATATATTCTGGCAGCATAAGCAGCCAAAAGAAAATAAGCTTTAAGCATATACTTATGCCCCAGCTCCAGCACTGGCATATTGGCTAGCCACCGCGCCTTCACATACGGCAACAGACAAGGACTCTGCTCGCGGCAAAATGTGAGCGGCATAAAATACGCTGGTGGCCAACTTTTGAGTATAAAAGCTCGACGCATTATCCGCATCTGCCTGTTGGCCGCAAACCAATGCCGCTCGCGCCAGCTGCCAGCCGGCATTAACCACGCCCGCCAGCATCAAATAAGGCACGCTTCCCAGGAAAACCGCACGCAACGCGCCCTTGGCATTACCCAGGACAAACTCGTTGGCGCTTTCATAGGCGGTTACCGCTGCGGCCAGCCGGCGTGCGATCAACGCCATACCGTCGGCATCCTTCCCGCCTGCAGACGCTGCTGCCTCCAGCTGGGCCACCGTGGCCCGCATTTCCTTGGCCAAGGCCTTGGCTACGGTACCGCCATCGCGCAGCACCTTACGGCCCACGAAATCGTTGGCCTGGATGGCTGTCGTTCCTTCGTAGATGGGCAATATCCTGGCGTCGCGGTAGAACTGCGCCGCACCGGTTTCTTCGATAAACCCCATGCCGCCGTGCACCTGCAGACCCAATGAAGCGACTTCAACCGATATTTCTGTAGAAAAACCTTTGACAATAGGCACCAGATATTCGTAGACGGCCTTGTTCTGTGCACGCACAGCAGGGTCGGCATGGTGCCGCGAGATATCGGAGGCCGAAGCGGCAACATAGGCCACGGCACGCGCGCCTTCAGTCAAGGACCTCATGCTCAGCAGCATGCGCTGAACATCGGGGTGATTGGCGATAGCCACCGGCCCCGCCGACCCTTCAAGAGCCTGGCCTTGAAGACGCTCATTCGCGTAAGCCGAGGCATGCTGCAGGGCGCGCTCGGAGATTGCTATGCCTTGAATCCCCACCGCATAACGAGCCGCATTCATCATGATGAACATGTACTCTAGCCCGCGATTTTCTTCCCCGATAAGATAACCAACCGCCCCTTCGCCGACATCGCCCTTGCCCGACCCATACAGCAATACGGCGGTCGGGCTGCCATGTATGCCAAGCTTATGCTCAAGCGATGCGCACCAGACATCATTGCGAGCGCCCAAAGCGCCATCGTCGCCAACCATGAACTTGGGCACAACAAACAAGGAAATGCCTTTGACGCCCTTGGGTGCGTCTGGCGTGCGGGCAAGCACCAAGTGCACGATATTCTCAGCCATATCGTGCTCGCCATAGGTAATAAAGATTTTTTGCCCAGACAGCCTATACGTGCCATCACCCTGCTTTACCGCTTTCGTGGCGACCAGCGCCAGATCCGAGCCCGCTTGCGGCTCGGTCAGGTTCATGGTTCCCGTCCAGCGGCCTTCAAGCATAGGCGGTATAAAACGTGCTTTCTGTTCTTCAGTGCCAACTGCCGTCAAGGCTTCAATGACGCCGTCGGTCAACAAGGGGCAAAGGGAAAATGCCAAGTTGGCCGCATTCATATTTTCGCTTGCTGGAGCGCCCACCAACTTGGGCAAGCCTTGGCCGCCCCATTCAGGCTCGTGCTGCAAACCTTGCCAGCCGCCCTGCGCGAACTCTTCAAAGGCTTTCTTGAACCCTGGAGACGTCGCGACAGCGCCATCAGACCATTTGGCGGGTGTCATGTCGCCCGCACGATTCAGCGGCGCAATGGCCTGCTCGACAAACCGGGCATTCTCTTCGAGCACCGCATCCACCAGGTCTTGCGATATCTCTTCAAAGCCCGGCAAGGCCAGGACATTATCCAGGCCAGCCAGATCTTTCAGGACAAAACGAATATCTTGTGTCGGTGCTCGATAGGTCACATTTTCTCCATGCATTTAAGCGGCAGAACAGTATAGGTGATTGAACTTTGATTCGACAGCCATAATCCAGCTTCATCAACCGATTTTGCCATACGCCGCCGTGCTTGCGCTAGTTTGCCGTTTCGCGGCTCGCCTTGGCCAACCGCAAGCCCTGCTCGCCCTCTTGCCGGGCAAACTTGGTGAACTCTTCGACAGAAGCCGACGGCGCAACCTCCTCGTAGCCCGAAGCAAAGTTCTGCTGCACATCCTTGTCCGTCAACACCTGATTAGTCGCTTTGAACAAGGTATCCACTACCGCAGCGGGCGTGCCTTTAGGCACGAATATCCCCCACCAGTTGGCGATGTTATATCCCGGAACGCCAAGATCGGCGATAGGCTGGTATTGTGGAATAAGCATGGACGCCTTGGCTGTGGTAATTCCCAACCCTATTGCTTTTCCTGTGTCAATGGCTG
>DATJCP010000091.1:0-6670 GCA_035514715.1 Candidimonas sp. | reverse complement strand
GCTGGCCCCCTGCTCAATGGCACGTATTGCCATTGGCGTAGCCACTTGGGAAAACAAACGCTCAATCGAGTCGGAAAACAAATCGCTCATGACTATTCCTTACCGTAATCCTAAACCGCGGGCAATAATGCCTCGCAGAATTTCTCGGGTACCACCACGCAACGAAAACGACGGTGCCATCTGTTCCAGATAAACCAGCGTTCTGCGCAAGGGTGCGGGAACCGGCGCATTGGGTGACGAAGCCAGGACATCGCCAATCAGCCGAGGAATAGCCTGCTCGATTTCGGTGCCCAGATCCTTGACCAGACTGGCCTCGATGGCGGGGCTTTCCCCACGCGCCAACTTACCGGCCAGCGCAATCGACAGCGCTCGCAACACGGCCAGCCACGACACAATCTGGCCCAGCGTGGCAACCGTTGCTGGATCGGTAGCGCCTGTTTTCCTGCAATGCTGCAACCAGCTTTCCACCAGCACCATGCTGGAATACAAACGTTCTGGACCGCTACGCTCGAAGGCTAGTTCAGCATTAACCTGGGCCCAACCATTGCCCTCGATGCCGATCAGTGCGTCCTCGGGACACAAGACGTTCTCAAAAAACACTTCTGAAAAGTGCTCATCCCCAGCCATGTCCTGAATCGGGCGTACCGAAACACCAGGTAGGCTCAAGTCGACAATAATCTGCGACAGGCCTTTATACCTATCGGCGGTTTCCCCCGAAGTACGCACCAGCGCAATCATGTACTGAGAGTGCTGGGCATTCGTCGTCCATATCTTGCTGCCGTTCAATAACCAGCCGCCCTGGGCAGGCGTCGCCCGCGTCCGGATACTGGCCAGGTCCGAACCCGAGTTGGGCTCGCTCATTCCGATACAGAAGAAAGCTTCAGCCTTGCAAATGCGCGGCAGATAAAACTGCTTTTGTGCTTCGGTTCCGTACTTCAGGATCAAGGGGCCGCTCTGACGATCGGCAATCCAGTGCGCCGAAACGGGCGCGCCGGCACCCAGCAGTTCTTCAGACATCACAAAGCGGGCAAAAGGCCCTTTTCCCGCGCCGCCATACTCAACTGGCAAGGTCAGGCCCACCCAACCGCGGCCAGCCAATTTCCGGCTGAAATCGGCATCGAACCCCAGCCAGGATCGCGCTCGGATATCCGGCGCCATTGGTCCAACGGTTTCATTCAGAAAAGCGCGGATTTCCTTGCGCAAAGCCTCGTCTTCTTTAGGAATTTCAGTCAGTTCTAATGTATCTATCATCTTTGCGTACAGTCCTTGTATCGGTAGCGCCGGCACAGCCTATGGGATGCTCCAGCAATACTATCCATGCTGCACCCCCTCTCTGTCTAATATTATTTTCATCAAGCCCGATATGCTTTCGTTATCGTTCCAGACAAAAAATAGTATTGGATCGAATGGCTACGCTCTTCTATGCTCTATGAAACTCAAAAGTGAGCCCGGAACCAGCCCAGGCCTCCACGCCGACAAACCTCAACGAGACAAACATGGAACAAGCACTGCATTTTGATCAAGACCAGCATGGCATCGTGACACTAACCATGGACCACCATGAAACCCGCAATGCCCTGACCGGCAACAGCCTGGTCGAAGAGCTCCTGAAAGCCCTCCAACGCATTGAGGCAGACTCGGCTGTCCGCGCCGTTATCATTACCGGTGCGGGCAAGGTCTTCTCTTCCGGCGGCAGCATCAAAGACATGCAGCGCCAGCTTCAGCCCGATGTTGGCAGCATGGCGCTGCGCCATGAATACCAGCGCGGCATACAACGATTGCCCCTTGCCCTGCATAATCTGGAAGTGCCGACTATTGCAGCAATAAACGGCCCGGCCATTGGGGCAGGCTTTGACCTTGCCTGCATGTGCGATATTCGCATCGCCGCCGAACACGCCGTTTTCGCTGAAAGCTTTGTCAAGCTTGGCCTCATCCCTGGAGACGGCGGGGCCTGGTTCCTGCCTCGCCTTATCGGCATGTCGCGTGCCGCCGAAATGACACTTACCGGCGACGCCATCGATACACAACAGGCCCTGGCCTGGGGGCTGATCTCCAAAGCCGTCGCGCCGGATCAATTATTAGATGAATGCCGCAAGATGGCGCTGCGCATCGCTGCAAATCCGCCAGAAGCCGTACGCATGAGCAAACGCTTGCTGCGTGAAGGGCAGCATAGCAGGCTCGATACCTTGCTGGAGATGTCGGCCGGCTTCCAGGCCATCGCGCATAAAACAGCCGATCACGCCAAAGCCGTCGAAGCCTTCCTGCAAAAGCGCTCGGCCAAGTCAAACAAAGCACAATAGGTTCCGGGACAGCACCGCCATGGCAACAAGTTGCGCCTTTATGGCGCAACCAGTTCAAGCATCGTGTCGCGCAGGCGGGTCACAAGAATAGAGGGCGTATCGCGACAAGCCACCAGCGACAATGACAGGCATTGGCGTGCACCGGCATCGATCAGCTTGATGAAATGCACGTGCTGGGGCGAATAAGATCTGGTAACCGCCGGCACCAGCGCGATGCCCATGCCGCTGGCCACCAGGCTAAGCTGAGTTTGCACCTGCATGGCTTCCTGGCTGACGCGCGGTGTAAACCCCGCTTGATGGCACAGCGACAAGGCCTCGCGATGCAAGCCAGGCACCGCCGTTGACGCATAAAGCACAAAATCTTCATCGCAACATTCGCTCAAGGCAATTTGCTTACGATCCGCCAGCCGATGACCGACTGATACCGCCAACATCAGATCGTCGTGTTCGAGCACCCATGCCTCGATGGCCGGATCCTCGGCGATGGGTCCCCTGACTACGGCCGCGTCGATTTCATGGTTGCGCACCGAATTAATCAGACCGATAGTGCTGTCTTCCCGCAACTCGACCTTCACATTCGGATGCCTGTCGCGAAAGGCCGGCACGCACAACGGCAGCAAGGTATACGTTGCCGACCCGACAAAGCCCAACCGCAAAGTCCCCCACTCACCCAAGGCAACGAGGCGCGCCGAGCGACAGGCCTGATCGGCATAAAACAATGCCGCCTGTGCGTCTTTCATCAGGGCTTGACCAGCCGGCGTCAATGTCACCCCTTTTGCCCCACGCTCCAGAAGCTGTGCGCCGACCTCGCTTTCCAGCTTCTGTATCGACACAGACAAAGCCGGCTGTGCAATAAAAAGCTGTTCGGCGGCTTGACGGTAGCTGCCAAGCTGCGCAATGGTAATGAACTGCTGGAATTGACGAAGGGTAATAGCCATGCTTTTTTATTATCGCTCGATAGATAAACAATATTAGACCGTTATCAGACGCCAAGAATAGACTCTTCATGCCATGAAAACAAATACCCCCTCCCCCGCTGCCTTGGGCAGCATCCGCGTACTCGACTTAACAACGGTCGTTTTCGGCCCCTATGCGTCGCAAATACTTGCCGACTACGGTGCCGATGTCATCAAGATTGAATCGCCTGGCGGCGACTCCACTCGCCATACCGGCCCGGCTTTCGAACCTGGACTCTCGGCGATATTTCTTGGCATCAACCGAAACAAACGCAGCCTTGCGCTTGACCTTAAGCAAGCCGCCGCGCGCGAAGCGCTGCTTGCCCTGGTAGACCAGGCCGACGTTTTCATGCACAACATACGCCCGCAAAAAATGGCGATTCTGGGCCTGGATCCTGAAACCTTGCGCGCACGCAATCCACGCCTGATTTACGTTGGACTGCACGGTTTTGGGAACGGCGGCGCCTACCAGGGCCAGCCAGCCTACGACGACACCATCCAGGGCATGAGCGGCGTTGCCGACATCATGGCCCGGCAAACCGGCACGCCACGCTACCTGCCTACCATCGCGGCTGACAAAACCTGCGGACTGATAGCCGCCCACGCCATCCTGGCCGCGCTATTCCAACGGGAGCGCACGGGCCAGGGGCAATTCGTCGAGGTCCCCATGTTTGAAGCGATGACTTCTTATATGCTGGTCGAACACTTTTATGGTCGTCATCTGGTCGATGCGAATGAGCCGGCAGGTTATCCGCGCATTCTTTCCCCATGGCGCAAACCCTACCAAACTGCCGATGGCTATATCTGCATCTTGCCGTATACCGACAGCCACTGGAAACGCTTCTTCGAAGGCACTGGAAACGCCTCGACTGCCGCCGACCCGCGCTTTACCGATATCGCCTCACGCACACGCCATATCAATGAACTATATGAACTGTTGGGCGCCATAGTGCTGCAACGCTCTACTGCGGACTGGCTTGAACTCTGCGCAAGGCTGGAGATTCCGGCCACACGCATGAACACCTTGGACGACCTGGAACATGACCCGCACTTGCAAAGCGTGGATTTTTTTGTAGATGTGCCGGATACGGCACAGAACGCCTATCGATTCACACGCAGCCCCGTTCGTATGGAACAAAGCAGCGTAGAACCTGCCATGCCTCCCCGGCTAGGCGAGCATACCTGGGAAATACTGTCGCAAGCCGGACTATCCGATGCGCACATTACCGCAATGATGGCAAGCAAAGCGGCTATAGGCCAAACGCCATCCACTGATACCAACCCTTTAAACGAGAATACGCCATGAACAATAACCTGCCAACACTGGGCCGCGGATACTACTGGCAAGAACTATCGGTAGGCCAGCGTTTCAAGACTTTCCGACGCACCATTACCGAAACCGACGTCATTAATTTCGTTAGTGTCACTGGTATGCTGGAAACGATTTTTATCGACGCGACATACGAGCATGGCGCAATGAAGGGGCGACCGGTGCCCGGCGCCCTGACCTATGGCCTGATCGAAGGGCTGATCATGCAAGGCATGGTGCAAGGCACAGGCCTGGCTCTGCTGGAAGTCAATAAAAAAATGCTGGCGCCAGTCGTCATTGGCGATACCGTCTGGGCAGAAATAGAAGTTACTGCGCTGCGCCCCACGTCGAAACATAACCGGGCGATAGTCACTTCACGCATCGACGTAAAAAATCAGGACGGCAAAGACGTCATTACCTACACCGCAACCCGAATGTTGGCGGGCAGGCCCGACTAGCACTGCATTCAAAACTATAAATACAAATAAAAGAGACAAGCATGAACACGCTACGCAGAACTATCCTCGCCACAATGCTGGCGCTTCCCCTAGCTACAGCTGCCGCAGCGCCTGCCACCACTTGGCCTGAACGTCCCATCACCATGATCGTCCCGTTCCCGCCCGGCGGGCCAACCGACATGGTGGCACGCCTGATAGCATCGCAGCTTGCTCAACAGTTAGGCCAGACTGTAGTCGTGGAAAACAAGGGCGGGGCCAACGCAACCATAGGCATGACCGCAGCGGCTAGCGCCAAGCCCGACGGCTATACCATCTTGTACAACACATCGTCCATTGCCCTGGCGCCCAACCTGTACACCAAACTGAAACTGAACCCGGCCAAGGATTTCGATGCGGTTTCGTCTACCGCTGTCATCCCTATGGTGCTGCTGACGCATCCTTCGGTGCCCGTCAACACCATTGAAGAATTCATCGATTACGCCAAGAAGAATCCCGGCAAGCTTTCCTACGGTTCGGCAGGCGCCGGCAATGCAACGCACTTGGGTGCCTTCCTGTTCAATCAGTCTATCGGCATCGATGCTCAGCACATCCCTTATCGCGGTAGCGCGCCAGCCCTGACTGACCTGGTCGGCGGCCAGATTCAGTTCATGACCAATACCCTCAATGACTCTTTGCCGTTCATCCGCGAAAACCGAGTCAAAGCCTTGGTCGTAACCAGCAAAGAGCGCAGCCCTATGTTGCCCGATGTTCCCGCAGCCGCGGAACAACTCATTCCAGGCTTTGAGATCGGCGCCTGGCAAGGCATTGTCGTTCCTGCCGGCACTTCGCCCGCAATTATCGAACGGTTAAATAGCGAAATTCAAAAAGCGCTGAAAACCGACACAGTACTTAAGCAACTGGCCGTCCAGGGCGCCGAACCGCGCGGATCGTCCGCCAGCGATTACAGTGCCTACATACAGAGTGAAACTAAACGCTGGGGCGATGTAATCCGCGCTGCCAACGTCAAGCTGGACTGAGAAACTGCCGGGCGTGCAAGCGTGCCGCCCGGCCTGATCCACCCCATGAACTCAAAGCCAGATGAATAGCTCGGTAAAAAAGCAGATAATAAAGCCCCATTTTGTGCAATAAGCGACACCATGAAAACAGACACTCTGGAGCAATTACTTGACTGCGAATCCGCGCTGGTAACTGATGGCATACGACTGCATGCAAAGATCAGCCCAGATCATACTGCGCTGATAATTGATCAAGAGCTTGTCTCATATCGGCAGTTCAATGCACTGCTTGACCGGGTCGCTCATTCTTTCGCAAACCACGGATTGCAGGTTGGCGATGTGGTGGCTATTTGCGCAGCAACCAGTCTTGAATATCTGGCGGTGTTCTTCGGCGCTATCCGGTACGGGGCCGTCATTGCCCCGATGTCGCCCAGCGCCAGCACAAAGGCCCTTGAAGCCATGATGCTCGATGCCGCCCCTAAACTGGTTTTCATCGACACAAGCACTGAGCCCTTGTTGAAAGCGACGCTTGATACGCATGGGTTGGAAACAGTAAGCCTGGATAACCCCGCAGAAGCATGGCAGCGCTGGCTTTCAGACGATGCTTCCGAATACGCCAGGCCAGCCCCCCAGCCTTCTGATCCCATCAATA
>DATJCP010000090.1:0-3396 GCA_035514715.1 Candidimonas sp. | reverse complement strand
ATATGGGCTTCTCGTGGCCTTATTCGGCGCCCTGCGCGCCGAACAGCGTGGCCCCGCTCATCCGCCCATTCGGGCTCCTTTCGCGTGCGGCCCGCTGAGGCCCCGAACGTCGCCCATATCCCCATCATCGCACCAGCGGCTGCATTATGTGTGTATTGGCACATCACTGGCACGAGTTGAGTGCTTGGCCTTTTTGCATCTGATAAGGCTGGTTCAGAAGAAATATTATGCTCGTCCTGCGCGCCCCGCCAGCCGGGGCGCTCAGACATAGGGGCAGGTATTAGCAACGGTCGTTGCGTCTTGGACCTGACGCGCGGACGAAAAAAAGGAGCTCCACCATGGCCAAATGACGCCAACACGAGCATTAATCAGGCACGCCGTATCAATGACGCTGCCAGCGGATCAAGAACAGTATTTCGCCCACAGCAGAAACTGGTATGCCTACGCCCACAACATGCAAAAGGCCTGTCGAATAATTCGACAGGCCTTTTAAACCACCACAACCGAAAATCCTGAATCAGCTAGCTTAGAACCAATTCACCGGATTCCAGTTATTGACCGACTTAGTCAGCCCCTTTTCGTAATACTCACTATTAGGATAGTTCTGGTCAAGCACACGCTTGGTATCGTCTCGTAAGTCAGTCATTCCCAACTTATCGTACGACAAGTAAATAAGATACAAAGCACGTTCCGCAACCGGCACGCCCTGGAAGTCAGTAATCACGGTTTGAGCACGGTTGATGGCCGCTACATAAGCACCGCGCGAGTAATAGTATTCCGCCACGTGCACTTCATTGCGGGCAATCGTATCAACCAGCCAGACCACGCGCTTCTTCGCGTCTGCCGTATAGCGGCTGTCGGGATAGCGCTTGATAAGCTCATTGAACGACTCGTACGATTCGCGCAGCCCTTTGGGATCGCGCTCGCTGGGATCCTGCCGCGTAAACTTGGTGAACGAGGCGCTGGGCGGGGTAAAGGTGATCAGCCCCTTCAGGTACAGCATGTAGTCGGTACCCGAATGATTAGGGTACTGCTGTTGAAAACGGTCGATCGCGGCCAGGGCTTGTTCGGGCTCGTCGTCTTTCCAGTTGACATAGGCCTGATCAATAAGCGACTGCTGCGCGTAGCCGCCAAAGGGGTAGCGCGCTTCTACTGCTTCAAGACGGGCACGCGCGTCTTTCCAGTTGCCGGCGCTGATTTCAGTGCGGGCATCTTGATAAAGGCGTTCAGCCGACCAGCCGGCAGTTACATCTTGTTCGCCTTTCATGGTGCCGCATCCGGCAATCAGGGTGACGGCAACAAGGGCAAGTACGGCGTGACTTAACCGCTTCAGGCCGGGAAATCGAGATAGATTGAGGTCAAGACGAGTCACAAAAGCATCCTTGGTGTTAGCATTGCAGGCTGATTATATGATTTGTCGCTATGCCTGACACAAATATTGCCAAAGAAAGTTTTTCGGCCTCCGAGCCCCTTGAATTTCAGCTCCCATTCAAGGAGCTATCAGAGCGGCTCGACA
Source organism: Candidimonas sp. (assembly GCA_035514715.1). Taxonomy (GTDB): domain Bacteria; phylum Pseudomonadota; class Gammaproteobacteria; order Burkholderiales; family Burkholderiaceae_B; genus Pollutimonas. The sequence continues at coordinate 1,880 of DATJCP010000090.1, read as the reverse complement.
AGGTGCTGGCCAGGTTGATTCCTGAGCACTCCCGCAGCAGGCTGCAGGGTTGGATAGAAGGCGGGCACGTGCTGGTCAATGGCGTGCCGGGCCGTGTAAAGCAAATGGTCCATGCTGGCGACAAGCTGGTCGTCTGGGAGCAAACACCGCCAGAGTCGCTTGCTTTTACGCCCGAACCCATAGATTTCGAGGTGATAGCGCAAAGCCCGGACTGGATTGTCGTCAATAAACCGGCAGGGCTGGTGACGCATCCGGGCGCGGGGAACTGGCAGGGCACTTTGCTTAATGGGCTGCTTTATCGGTTTCCTGAACTCAGCCAAGTGGCTCGCGCCGGAATTGTCCATAGGCTGGATAAGGACACCTCTGGTTTATTGGTGGTGGCTCGCCACGAGAAAGCCCAGACGCACTTGATTCGCCAGTTGCAGGCGCGCAGCGTCAGCCGTGAATATATTGCGCTGGTGCATGGCCGCTTGACCAGGCCAGGTACTGTCAATATGGAAATAGGCCGCGATCAACGGGTACCTGTGCGCATGGCGGTTGAAAACCCGATAGCTCCCAAAGCGGCTATTACGCATTACGAGCCGGTGAGGGCTGGGTTCCTCGGAGAGGATGTCCGTGTTACCGAAGTCGTGTGCAAACTGGAAACGGGCCGTACCCACCAGATACGTGTTCACATGATGAGCCTGCGTCATCCGCTGGTCGCCGATGTTCTATACGGCGGCAAGCTTGTAGGCGGTGCGGCGCGGCAGTTGTTGCATGCCCGGGCGCTTAGCTTCGATGATTTCTCTACAGAAGAAAGGGTATCGTTCCAGGCGCCTTTGCCCGAGGATTTTCAATTGGTTCTTGACGGCATAACATGGGAAACCTGACATACTCGGCCACAGTACCTACCGTTACGGGTTTGCCATGGCCCGGCGTGAGTTATTTTTGCACTACCCGCCTGGGCGGCGTCAGCGGCGAACCTTGGTCCTCGCTTAACGTGGGATTGCATACCGACGATGACAACGCCCACGTCCTTGCCAATCGCCAACTGTTGCGCGCCGGGCTGCCGGCTGAGCCCGTATGGCTTAATCAAGTGCATGGTGCGCAGGTTTTCGATGCCGATCAATCGACGCAGCTCATGCCGGATTGCGCCGCCGTCCCGCCCAATGCTGACGCAGCTATCACCACGCAAACCAACAGAGTGCTTGCCATCATGACGGCTGATTGCCTGCCCGTTGTGATAGCTTGCGATGAAGGCCGTGCGCTGGGTGTGGCTCATGCGGGATGGCGCGGTCTGGCTGCCGGGGTCCTTGAGCAGACACTGCTTGCTTTGCGCAAACGGGCGCCGGGCAGTACGGCTTGGCGGGCGTGGGTAGGTCCCGCCATCGGCCAGCGTAATTTCGAGGTTGGTGCTGACGTTTATGCCGCTTTTGTCGATCAGGACGAGCAGAGCGCAGTTTTTTTTGCTGAAAAGATTCCTGGCAAGAAGTGGCTGGCCGACCTTCCGTCATTGGCACGTCAGCGCTTGTGCAAGGCCGGGGTCGGCAATATAGAGCTGAGTGGTTATTGCACGTTTGCCCAGCCTGATATGTTTTATTCGTACCGACGCAGTCCGCGCACCGGACGCTTGGTTACCCTTGCGTGGCTGGATGGCAAGCATGGAGTGTTGCAAGGGGATAAATAGCGTAGCGACTTACCCTGATTGACAGTTTTTTCATTGCAATTCACCATGGATGCCAGGCGTTGAAACTTGCAAGGTATGTAAATAATGAGTGCTCCGTATCCATCCGAGTGGCCAATTCCGGTAAGCGTGGCACCTGATCAACTCGCCCAAATTCAGGCTGAGTTCGCTCGTGAATGGTTGCGTATCGCAACCAGTGCGCAGCAAGGCATGTTGG
>DATJCP010000089.1:0-3857 GCA_035514715.1 Candidimonas sp. | reverse complement strand
AAGACACGGTAACGCCAGTCGTGCTTATGGGCTATGCCAATCCCATCGAACGCATGGGGCAGGGGGCGTTTGTCGAAGCAGCCGCCAAGGCAGGCGTCGACGGCGTGTTGGTGGTGGATTACTCACCCGAAGAGATCGTTGACTTTGCCGATCAGCTGGGCAAGGCGCAAATCGACCCCATCTTTCTGCTTGCACCAACCTCTACTGAGGAGCGTATCAAGAAGGTGGCAAAGGTGGCGCGCGGTTACGTTTATTATGTGTCTCTTAAAGGCGTAACGGGGGCCGGTAATATCGATACCGCCGATGTGGCTCAGCGTCTGGAACAGATCCGCAAGCATGTCTCGGTTCCTGTCGGCGTGGGTTTTGGCATTCGCGATGCCGATAGCGCCAAGCGTCTGGCCGAACATGCCGATGCCGTCGTCATAGGCAGCAAACTGATTGAAACCATGGAGCAAGCCGTCGCGGCAGCGCAGCAGGCAGGCCTGGACTCAGCTGACGCCGATGCATCGGCTGTCAAGGCTGCAGCCGATTGGCTGAATCAGATCCACCAGGCATTAAAGTAAATAAAACCTGGTCTGTATTTTTTAAATTAAAACAGGCGGCTGAATGCTCGCCTGGCATAAGAGAACAACAAGCCAGATCCGGAATCGGGCTTTTATCGGGAAGAAACCATGAGTTGGATCGACAAAATTCTGCCACCGCGCATCAATCGCAACAGCGATGTGTCGGCGCGGCGCGTACCAGAGGGTGTTTGGGTAAAGTGCCCATCCTGCGAGACCGTGCTTTACAAAGAAGACTTGCGGGCAACGCTTAATGTGTGCCCAAAATGTAGTCACCATATGCGTATTGGTGCTCGGGCTCGCGTCGATGCCTTGCTTGATCCTGAAAATCGGCTCGAGATCGGCCAAGGTACGCGTCCGATGGATCCCCTTAAGTTCAAGGATAGCCGCAAATATACCGAACGGGTATCCGAGGCGACAAAGCAAACAGGCGAAAGTGAAGCCATGGTGGTCATGGGCGGAAGCATTTTGTCCGTGCCGGTAGTGCTGGCTTGTTTCGAGTTCGAGTTCATGGGCGGTTCGATGGGGTCGGTGGTTGGCGAGCGCTTTACCAGAGGCGTGCAGGCAGCCATCAAGAATCGCACGCCTTTCATCTGCGTAGCGGCATCGGGCGGCGCGCGCATGCAAGAGAGCTTGTTTTCCTTGATGCAAATGGCCAAGACCAATGCGATGCTGACTCGTTTGTCGGCGGCGGGCCTTCCATTTATCAGTATTCTGACCGATCCCACCATGGGCGGCGTATCGGCCAGCTTTGCCTTTATGGGTGACGTTGTGATTGCCGAGCCAAAGGCGCTTATCGGCTTTGCCGGTCCGCGCGTGATCGAGCAAACCGTACGCGAAAAATTACCGGAAGGCTTCCAGCGTTCAGAGTTCCTGCTTGAAAAGGGCGCTATCGACATGGTGGTCGACCGTCGCCAGATGCGTGTTGAATTGGCTAATCTGTTGGCCTTGCTGACTCGTCAGCCGGCAGATGTGGTGGCCAAGGCCTCTTGATCGATACGTACATATAAAAAAGAGCCTTGCTGCAAATGCAGCAAGGCTCTTTTTTTGCTTCTAGGATCCCGATTTCGCGAAATCTTGCAGGTTCTTGGCCCCATGCTTGTTATCGCATAGGGCCATATTCCGGCTGATTTTCGCCTAGTGGGTTTCCACCTGCTGCAGTTCATCCTTGGCTACGACGACGGCCGGCTTGCGGGCCCGTCCAAGGCGTACTGGCGCAACAGAGACTTCCACGGGTGCGGACTTGGTTTCGATCAGTTCCATGCCAGCTGGAAGCTGGATTTCCTGCGGAAGCGATGCCTCTGGCTGCTCTGCAGGAGCATCGCTAACCACCGGCTTGGCTGCGACAGCCGTTTCGACAGGGGTTGCAATGGGGGCCGCAACCGGCGCGACTGCTGCGGGTTCTTGCACAGGTGCTGCAGCTGGGGTGGAAACTTCTGCCACTGCGGGCTGTACAGGCGCTGGCGCAACAGGTTCAGCTACGACCGCTGCGGTTTGAACAGGCGCAGCTTCGACGGGCGTCGTTTGGATGGCGGCAGCTTGAGCAGGGGCTTCAACTGCGACCGTTTCCACTGTGGCAGCCTGAACTGGAGCAGCAGGAGCCTGGGTTGCAGCAGCTGGGACAGCTTCTACGACAGGGGCAACCTCTACAGCAGGAGCAGTCTCTACAGCAGGAGCAGTCTCTACAACAGGTGCAGCGACAGGCGCGGCAGGAGCTGTAACGGCTTCTGCAGGAGCTGGTTCTGTTTCAGAGAACCCGCCTTGGGCAGTTGCGATAGCCGGCAATACCTGTGGATTGAAGGCTGGCGTTTCGTGTGACACGAATGCCTGGCTTTCTTCCGTGGAATCGCTTTCACCGTCTTGTGTGGAGCTGGTTTCTGTACCGGCTTCCGTGCTGCGGCGGCCGCGACGGCTGCGACGGCGGCGGCGCTTGCGTTCTGGATCAAGCTGGTCGTTGTCGGAGCCTTGGTCGGTGGAGCTGTCGATAGCGGCTTTTTCCTGATCGGCTACGTCGTCGGCAACTGTTGATACCGATGCTTCAGCGGCCGCTGTCAGTGGCAGGTCGTTATTGTCGAGCTCGATGCTTTCGCTTGCGTTTTCATCGCGGCGATTGCGTCCGCGTCCGCGGCGATTGCGGCCGCTGCGCCCGGCGTTTGTGGATTCACTGCCATCGCCTGGTACGGCGGCTGCTGCTACGGTGACACCCGCTGCGCGTTGCTCGGAAACTGCTCCGGCATCTTGGGTGGCGGGTTGACGACGCGTTCTTGCTGCCGGTGCCTGGGCTTCGTCGGATTTTTCCTCGGTGGCATCTTGACGGCGCTCACCGCGGCGGTGACGGTTACGATCGCCATGCCCGCGTTCGCGACGTTGCTCGTTATGGCGGCTGTTCTTGCCACGGTTGGCATGCGATGTTTTGGCCGTTTCGGCAACGGGCTCAGGGGGGGCGGCTGTGCCGGCACCAGTCAGCCAGTTGATCAGGCGTTTGATCAAGCCGCTGCCTTGAGTGGCGGGTTTGGCTGCAGCGCGTGCCGGAGCGGCAGTGGAAACCGGCGCGGGTTGCGAAGGCGTAATGCCTTTAACCAGGGCTTCGGGCCGGGTCTTGGCTTCTTGTGCCTTGTTGGGCGCCCAAGTCAGTTGTTGTTCGGGTTGTGTTACCAGATCGAAGCTGGTCTTGATTTCTTCAAGGCGAGGATCGTCGTGGCGCAAGCGCTCGATATGGTGATGGGGCGTTTCCAGGTTCTTGTTGGGGATCAGAACCAGGTTGATCTTCAGGCGCGATTCAATCTTGGTGATATCGGCGCGCTTTTCGTTCAACAGGAAGGTGGCGACATCTACAGGCACTTGGGCGTGCAGGGCGGCCGTGCCTTCCTTCATGGCTTCTTCTTGCAGCAAACGCAACACGTGCAGGGCGCTGGATTCGGCATCGCGAACCACGCCGGTTCCGTTGCAGCGCGGGCAGGTAATGTGCGAGCCTTCGTTCAAGGCGGGGCGCAGACGCTGGCGCGACAGTTCCATAAGGCCGAAACGTGAAATCTTGCCCATTTGTACGCGAGCACGGTCAAAGTGCAGTGCATCGCGCAGGCGCTGTTCGACGGCGCGCTGGTTCTTGCCTTCTTCCATGTCGATGAAGTCGATGACGATCAGGCCGCCAAGGTCGCGCAAACGCAATTGGCGGGCGACTTCGTCGGCAGCCTCGAGGTTGGTGCGCATTGCGGTTTCTTCAATGTCGGCGCCGCGTGTGGAGCGTGCCGAGTTCACATCGACAGCGACCAGCGCTTCGGTGTGGTCGATAACCAC
>DATJCP010000088.1:0-4179 GCA_035514715.1 Candidimonas sp. | reverse complement strand
GCTATTTTTCGATAGTGATTCTGAACACCAAGACGAATGCCCCAACCCTGCCCCGGAAAATTTTCATCCAAGACACTTACTTGAGACGAACCAGTATCCGACGACGGAACCGGCTGCCCGTAGGCCGGCAAAGCCGCCCCGCCCAACGATACCGCAACAAGTAATGGAATACAAAAATGAAACGAAGGCCAAAGTGTATTTGACTGACTCATCATAGTGCTCCCCTCTTGATAACAAGACCGTCGCAAGAGCAACTATTATGCGCGGCTTATTCCCCGTCGTCCGCACTTCCGTTCAGGCCTAGCTCGCTACACTTGCGTGTCAGCGTATTACGCCCTATTCCGAGCCGCTGGGCGGCTTCCATCCTGCGGCCATGACAATGTCGCAATGCCGTTTCCAACAAAGTACGCTCAAAATCGCGAGTCAGCGTAGCCATGATCGCCGGCTCATTGCGCAGCAACCTGGCTTGCGCCTCATGCGCCAGCAGCGACATCCAGGAAGCATCCAGCGGGTCTTGTATGGATGTCTTTTCCGCAGACGACAATGCCTGATGGACGTCTTCGCCTTGATGGACATCGGAATGATGACTCCCGCCATAAGCTGAAATGGAGCCAGCTTCTTGCACCAACCCCAGCACCTCTGGCGGCAGATCCTTCATGTCGATAAGCTGACTTGAAGACATGACCGTCAGCCATTGGCAAAAATTCTCAAGCTGGCGGATATTGCCCGGATAGTCGAACGTGGTCATGGCTTGCAAGGCAGATGACGTAAATCGGCGCACCGGCACACCCAAATCCCGTGCGCTGTTTTTCATGAATAGCTGGGCCAGCGCGGGAATGTCTTCCTTGCGCTCACGCAAAGGAGGCAAGCGCAAACGAATGACATTGAGGCGATGAAAAAGGTCTTCGCGAAAGCGCCCTTGCGCCACCCGTTGCTCAAGCGGCTGATGGGTTGCGGCGACGATGCGTACATCGGCATGGATGGCTTGAGAGCCTCCTACCCGATAAAAACTGCCCTCTGCCAACACCCGCAACAAGCGGGTTTGAAGCTCAAACGGCATATCGCCGATTTCATCCAGAAACAAGGTGCCATTGCGCGCCTCTTCAAAACGGCCGCGGCGCAGTTGGGTCGCGCCTGTAAAAGCGCCACGCTCATGACCGAACAGCTCCGCTTCCAGCAAATCTTTAGGAATTGCAGCGGCATTCAACGCAATGAAGGGACCATCGGCCCTATTGCTGTGCGTATGCAGCGCCTTGGCAATAAGCTCTTTACCAGTACCCGATTCGCCCGTGATCAATACCGTGACGCTGGAAGCAGCCAATCGGCCAATGGCGCGAAAGACCTCTTGCATCGCAGGCGATGATGACTGCATCATGCTGCTTTCGCTGTCGGCGGAAATGGCATGGCGCTCGGGGACAGTCTGAGAATTACCCGCCGCCGTCTGAACCGCCCGCTGTATCAATGCAACCGCTACATTGACATCGAAAGGCTTGGGCAGGTAATCGAAGGCGCCTTTCTGAAAAGCCGCAACCGTACTATTCAAATCCGTAAAAGCCGTCATGACGATCACCGGCAAGTCCGGATGGGCTTGCTTGATACGGTGCAGAAGGCTCAAGCCATCTTCACCGGGCATGCGAATATCGGTAACCAACGCCGATGGCGCGCCGCTCTCGAATGCCTCAAGCACTTCTGCGGCAGAGGCAAAGCTTAGTGCCGGAATGGCTACCCGCGCCAGCGCTTTTTCCAGCACCCAGCGTATGCTTTGGTCATCGTCGACAATCCATACCGGTTTCATGCTTGCTCCAAAGGCAGGATCATCCGAAACTCGGTATGGCCCTGGCGCGAATCAAATTCAATAATGCCGCCATGCTGCTGTACAAACTCCTGGGCCAGGCTCAGGCCCAGGCCGGTACCGTTAGATCTTCCGGTTACCAGCGGATGAAAAACCTTATCGTGCAAGGCTGCTGGTATACCCGGCCCGTTATCGATAACTGAAACCACGATGGCCAGTTTTGCCTGATGGGTCGCCAATAGCAATTGACGGCCAATGCGGGTGCGCAGCGTCAGCCGCGGCTCTTGGACCATGGGGTCTTCAGTCAAGGCCTGCGCGGCATTGCGCGCTATATTCAACAAGGCCTGCAAGAGTCGTGAGAAGTCACCTTCCAGGTCCGGCACGGACGCATCGTAGTCACGAACGACCTCCAATGCGACAAACTCGGCACGAATCAAGGTATAAACCCGCTCGCAAATCTCGTGGATATTGAACTGCGACTTGTGCAGCGTTTCTCCTTGCGGCGCTATCAATCTATCCACCAGGCTGGCCAAGCGATCGGCTTCCGCAATAATCACCTGGGTATATTCGTGCAATGCATCGGAATCCAGCTCGGCTTCCAGCAACTGCGCCGCGCCGCGTATCCCGCCCAATGGATTCTTGACCTCATGCGCCAGATTGCGCAAGGATTCGCGCTGCGTCGCAAGTTCTTTGCTTAACTGCTGATGGCGGTCCATCAGGATGTGATGCTCTATGACGCGCACTTCCAGCAAGGCCGCCCACGCCTGTTTATGCAACGGCACAATGGCCAGGCTGATCGGCACGGCAACACCGGCACGCGCTACAGTGAGGTCTTGTCGCAATATGCCGAACTTGCCGGCGATGGCATCGGGAAACCGGGCTTGCAAAGTGACATCGGCGCCAAACAAGGCACCGGCCTGATGGCCAACCAGTTGCCGGCGCGACAAGCCAAACAATTCTTCCGCTGCCGTATTGGCATATTCAATCAAACCACTGCGATCCAGCAACAATACAGCGGTCGACAATAAGTCGTAACTGGCTACGTCCATGATCCGCCTTTGCCAATCCGAAGGCCGGATTAACGCCTAGAAGGTTAAGGCAATGCCTCGCAGGGCGAAAAACGCCATCAATGCCGAATTAGCCCGCAATGCGAGACTAATCCGGCATGTCGCGGATATTAAAGGCTGTAATACATATCGAACTCAACAGGATGAGGAGTCATGCGCAAGCGCGTGACGTCAGCCATCTTGAGTTCGATATAGGCATCCAGCATATCGTTGCTGAATACGCCACCGCGTGTCAGGAACTCGCGATCCTGATCCAGCGCGGCCACGGCCTCTTCCAGCGATGCGCATACCGTTGGAATTTTTGCATCTTCTTCAGGAGGCAGATCGTACAAGTTTTTATCGGCAGGATCCCCGGGATGGATCTTGTTCTGCACGCCGTCCAGACCGGCCATCATCAGTGCGGCAAAGGCCAGGTATGGGTTGGCCAGTGGATCAGGGAAACGAGCCTCGACGCGGCGGCCCTTGGGGCTGCTAACGTAGGGAATACGTATCGAAGCCGAACGGTTGCGGGCCGAATAAGCCAGCTTGACCGGTGCTTCATAATGGGGAACCAAACGCTTATAGGAATTGGTGCCTGGGTTGGTAATGGCGTTCAGCGCCTTGGCATGCTTGATGATGCCGCCAATGTAGTACAGCGCGAATTCGGACAAACCGGCATAGCCATTGCCTGCAAACAGGTTCTGGCCATCTTTCCAGATGGACTGGTGCACGTGCATGCCGGAGCCGTTATCACCCATGATGGGCTTGGGCATGAAGGTGGCCGTTTTGCCATAGACGTGCGCCACATTGTGAATGGTGTACTTCATGATCTGGTTCCAGTCGGCGCGCTGCACCAGCGTGCTGAACTTGGTGCCGATTTCCAACTGCCCTTGTCCGGCAACTTCGTGGTGATGCACTTCAACCGGTACGCCTTGCTGCTCCAGCAACAAGCACATTTCCGAACGCATGTCATGGAAGCCGTCGACCGGAGGCACAGGCACATAGCCGCCTTTCACGCCGGGACGATGGCCTTGATTGCCGCCTTCCATGTCCAACCCGCGCGACCAGGGAGCCTCGTCGGACTTGATCTTGACGAAACTGCCCGACATATCGTCGTTCCAGGTAATGCCGTCGAAGACGAAGAATTCGGGTTCTGGACCAAAGTAAGCTGTATCGCCTAAGCCGCTGGACTTCAGGTAGGCTTCAGCGCGCTTGGCCAGCGAGCGTGGATCGCGGTCGTAGCCTTTCAAATCGGACGGCTCGACAACATCGCAAGTCAGGATCAGCGTCGTCTCTTCGCGGAACGGGTCCAGGTGGGCGGTGCTCGCATCAGGAATCAGC
>DATJCP010000087.1:0-6243 GCA_035514715.1 Candidimonas sp. | reverse complement strand
CCATATGGCGGCGTGCTGTCGGCTTATGGCATGGGGCTGGCCGACCAGATCGAAATACGCCAGCAAACCGTGGAAAAGGCCTTGGAACAGGATCTGTTGCCCGTTTTGGAAGATCAGCGGGTGCAGCTTTCGGAACAGGCTACGCAAGGCCTGGGCGAGCAGCACGGCGAGCACGGCCCGGTGCGCAGCGTGTGCCGTCTTCATTTGAAATATGAAGGCACTGATACGGCGCTGGAAGTGCTGTTGTCGGATTCGATTCCGGCCATGCAAAAAGAGTTCGAGCAGGCCTATCGGCAGCGTTATTCCTTTCTGATGCCCGGTAGGCGCCTGATGGTGGAGTCGATCTCCCTGGAGGCCAGTCTTGCAGGCGACCAGATCGAAGAAGCGCCCGCGCCCTTGGCTAATCGCCAGGGGCCGCCTCAGGCTAAGGCCATGCGACCTATGTATGCCGCAGGTCAATGGCACGACACACCCGTTTATGATCGGGCCGACCTTCAGGTTGACGATGTATTGGATGGTCCGGCGATTATCTGCGAGCCCAATCAGACTCTAGTTATAGAGCCGGAGTGGCAGGCCAGGCTGGACCCTCGCAACCACTGGGTGCTTACCCGCCTACGGCCGTTGACTGGGCAAATGGATGTGACTTCGCAGGTCAATCCCATCATGCTCGAGGTTTTCAATAATCTGTTCATGTCGATTGCCGATCAGATGGGCATGCGCCTGCAAAATACGGCTTATTCCGTCAACATCAAGGAACGCCTGGATTTTTCCTGCGCCATTTTCGATGTGCATGGCAACTTGATTGCCAATGCGCCGCATATGCCGGTACACCTGGGCTCCATGAGCGAATCCATCAAAACGGTCATGCGCGAAAATGCCGGCCGTATGCAGCCCGGCGATGCTTATGTGGTTAACGATCCGTACCATGGCGGCACGCATTTGCCTGACGTTACGGTGATCACGCCGGTGTTCGATAGGGCAGGTGAAAATATCTTGTTCTTTGTCGGATCGCGTGGGCACCACGCAGACATTGGCGGGCTGACGCCCGGTTCCATGCCGCCGAACTCCAAGACGGTGGAAGATGAAGGCGTTTTGTTCACCAATTTCCAATTGGTCGGCAACGGCGTATTTCGCGAGACTGAAGCGCGAGCCATATTGAGTTCAGGGAAATGGCCGGCACGCAATCCGGACCAGAACCTGGCCGATATGCGGGCGCAAATTGCCGCCAATGAAAAAGGGGTGCGCGAACTCCTGAATATGTGCGATCAGTTTGGCCTGGATGTCGTCGCTGCCTATATGCAGCACGTGCAAGACAACGCCGAAGAGGCGGTGCGCAAGGTGATTACCCATTTGCGCGACGGCCAGTTCGATTATGCGTTGGATAATGGTGCGCATATCAAAGTAGCGATCAAGGTGAGGAAAGAGGATAGGAGCGCGGTAATTGACTTTACCGGCACTTCCGCTCAGTTGGACAATAACTTCAACGCCCCGGCATCCATCGCGGTCGCTGCGGTGCTATATGTGTTCAGAACCCTGGTCGATGACGATATTCCTTTGAATGCCGGTTGCCTTAAACCGCTGGAAATTATCGTGCCGCAAGGTTCCATGCTTAGGCCCAATCCACCGGCCGCCGTGGTGGCGGGCAATGTGGAAACCTCTATGTGCATAGTCAACGCGTTGTACGGTGCGCTGGGTGTGCTGGCGGCAAGCCAGGGAACCATGAACAACTTCACCTTCGGGAATCGTCAGCACCAGTACTACGAAACCATTGCCGGAGGCACGGGTGCCGGGCCTGGGCGTATTGGCGTTCCTTATGACGAGGCGGGCGGTTTTGACGGCACGTCGGTGGTGCAGGCGCATATGACCAATTCCCGCCTGACTGATCCGGAGGTGCTGGAATTGCGTTTCCCAGTCCGGCTTGAGTCCTATGAAATACGGCAAGGTTCGGGCGGAGCGGGGCATTGGCGCGGCGGAGATGGCGGTGTACGTAAAGTGCGCTTTCTAGAGCCGATGACGGCGGCGATTCTGTCCAATAACCGCGTCTATCCCCCGTTTGGTCTTGCAGGCGGTGAAACAGGCATGCTGGGTTCCAATTACGTCGAGCGGGCCGATGGCACGATAACGCCGCTGGGGCCGCAAGACAGCACCGAGCTTGGGGCGGGGGATGTTTTTGTGGTTGAAACGCCTGGAGGCGGCGGCTACGGTAGGCCGTAGTCCTAGGCTGGGTCCCGTGTATCCGATGAGGCATATCGAAACAAAAGCGAGTTTCTAGATGTTAGTGTTGGCGGTATTGTTTGTTTTTATCTGGTCAACCGGATTCATCGTGGGAAAGGCCATTGTCCCTTACGCCGATCCCACCTTGTTTCTACTGGTGCGAACCTTGATTGCCGCCGCCATGTTCACCGGCATTGCGCTTTATGTCAGGGTGCCGTGGCCTGCATGGCGCCAGGTGCCCAAGCATCTGCTGGCGGGAGTGCTGTTGCAGGGGTTGTATCTGTCGGGTACCTACTGGGCGATTGCCGGCGGCTTGCCGCCGGCAATCATGGCGCTGATCGGAGCGTTGCAGCCGCTTATGACGGCTTTTTTCGCTATCCCTATTCTCAAGGAAGTCCCAACCCGCAAAGTCTGGCTAGGCCTTGTGTTAGGCTTGCTGGGTGTTTTCCTGGTGATACAGCCTAACCTCGCCCAAGGTGGCCAAGACTCCTTTTCCATTGCCGTACTACTGATTGCGCTGCTTGCTGTGCTGTCGATTACGTTCGGCACCATATTGCAAAAGACCTCAATATCCGCGGTCGATATACGCGTATCGGCCGCATTGCAAAATATAGGCACGGTGTTTTTTACCGGTCTTTTTGTCTGGATACTGGGCGAAGATCGCTGGGTATGGTCAGGTGAGTTATGGGCGTCTTTGCTTTGGGCTGCGTTTGTGCTGTCGGGAGTCGGCACCTTGTTGCTAGTCTGGATAGTGCGGCGAGGGCAGGCCGCTACGGCGTCGTCACTGATGTTCCTGGCGCCGCCGTTAGCTGCTATCGAGGCTTATTTTTTATTTGGCGACCGTTTGACACCTATCCAGCTATTGGGTTTCGTCATCGCGGTAGCCGGGGTGCTGGTGTGCAATTGGCGCCGCCGGCAATGAAGAGAGGGTTCCTATGCGAGTGTTCGCACTATTGATGTTTGCTGTACTGTCATGGCCTGCGGCGGCTACCGCGCAGGGCTATATAAGCCGTTTGTTGAATTACCCAGTGCCGGGCGGTGTTGCTGTTGTCGCTTTGGGTCAGGCGCCTCAAGCGCCACGCGTTTTTCTTAAGGACGACAGGGTCATGGTGCTGCGCGATAGCGATCAGCAATGGATAGCCGTAGTCGGCATCGACCTTAAAACGCCCAAGGGAAAACAGGTCTTGACCGTGAAAGACGCCAAAGGGTCGCGGCAGGCTGGTTTCAATGTGGGCAGTAAAGACTACAAAGCCCAGCACATCACCTTGAAGAATAAAAGCCAGGTTAATCCCGATCCCGAGCAAACCCGCCGTTTCGAGCGCGAATACAAAGAACAGATAGATGCCTACAGTCGTTTTCGCGACACCTTGCCTAGCAATGTGTCGCTGGACAAGCCGGTAAATGGCCGTTTATCCAGTCCGTTCGGGCTGCGCCGTTTTTTTAACGGTGAAGAGCGCAATGCGCATTCCGGTCTTGATTTTGCCGTCCCCCAGGGTACGCCCGTAAAGGCGCCCGCCGATGGCGTCGTTACCATCGTTGCCGATTACTTTTTCAATGGCAAGACGGTCTTTGTCGATCACGGCCAGGGCTTTATCAGCATGTACTGCCATTTATCGGAATTCATGGTCAAAAATGGCGATGAGGTAAAGCGCGGCCAGGTAATTGCCAAAGTCGGCGCGACGGGCCGAGCAACCGGGCCACATCTGCACTGGAATATCAGTCTTAACAATGCCCGTGTCGATCCGGCCATTTTTATTGGCGCCTTTAAGCCCTGACGACGTATGCGCTCTCCTTTTCTGCGGGGCTTGTTCGATAGCCTATCGATAGCGGTCGGGTATGTGCCAGTGGCGATCTCGTTTGGCTTGGCTGCCGTCTATGCCGACATATCACCATGGCTGGCGGTGCTGGTGTCAATTTTGGTCTACGCAGGAGCCAGCCAGTTTATTCTTGTCAGCCTCGTGGCCAGCGGTGGCTCGGCTGTCAGCATAGTCGGTATTGTGTTGCTGATGAACTTGCGGCATTTCTTTTACGGTCCGGCGCTAATCGGCAAGCTGGGTTCGTCGCAACGGCGTTTACCTGTCTTTGTATTGGCGGCGGGTCTTACTGATGAGGTCTTCGCAACGTCTATTAGCAAGCTGGCCCAACAGCCGCCGCAAGAGCGCGAGTCCTGGTATGTTGGTCTGCAATTGGGAGCTTATCTTTCCTGGGTAGGCGGCACTGCGATTGGCGCCTTTTTTGGCCACGATTGGGTGCAAGAGTCGCCAATTTTGCAGCAGACGCTGGGTTTCGTATTGCCAGCACTGTTTTTTGCGCTGTTATTGGAAATTCGACAGATTGTGCCAGGGTATGTGCTGGCTGGCGCTGGCGTCGCAACCTTGTTGAGCCTGGTCGTTCTACCCGCTTATGGCGCCATTGTCGTAGGGATGCTGGTTGGCGCCTTATTGGGCGGGCGCAGGGCTTGATGCTGGAGAGCAAATGAATACGTCGACACTGTTATGGATCACTGTGCTCAGTGGCGCAGGTACATTTTTAATCCGGCTTTTGCCTATGCTTTGGCAGGAAAAGGGGATGAAAAGCGCCTGGAGCCGCGGTGGTCTGCGTAATGCGCTCGACGCGATCGGCCCTTCAGCAATCGTCGCATTGCTTGCGGTGTCTTTTTGGGGAATGCTAAGCCCCAGCCCAACAATGCAAAACAGCCTGCCGATTATTATTGGCTTGATAGGTGTCGTGCTGGGGAAGAGGCTGCTGGGTAGTATCGCCTGGGCGACACTAAGCGGTGTTTTGGCCTACGGGCTGACTTTATGGGCGTTGCCGCTGGTCAGCCTTTAAGGCGTACGATTTTTTGCACCTGGGGTACATGGCGAATCGAGCGTATGACCTGGGCCAGGTGTTTACGGCTATCCACTTGCACGGTTAGGTGCAATAGGCCCGTAGCGGCTGCGTCGTCTTGCATGGTCAGGTGCATGATGTTCGAGTCGGCTTCGGTGATTTCAGCTGCCAGCCGGCCCAGTACGCCGCGTTCATTGATGACGGTGACATCAAGCCGGGTCGACAAATGCCTGGCGGTATTGCTGTCCCATAGAACGGGAATCCAGCGTTCGGGTTCGCGCGCACGCTGGCGTTGCGCAACGGCGCATTCTTCCATATGCACGACCAGGCCGTGCCCAAGACGTATCCCGCCAATGATGGAGTCGCCTGGCAAGGGGCCGCAGCAGGGTGCCAATTGAACGGCTTGGCCTTCATTCCCGTGAATAAGAATAGGCGCGCTAGTGGCGGAAGCAATTTCGTCGAATGCTGCCGCTGTTGTGGCCAACAGCGCATTTTCAGGTGCGAAGCGGCGAGCGACTACGGCCGCCAGCCGTTTGCCCAGACCGATATCGGCCAGGATCTCTTCACGTGAGGCTGCGCCTGAGCTTTTTGCCAGTTTTTCCCAGTAGGGGTCGTCATCGGCCGGATGCGGTAAATGTAGCTGGTCGAAAGCCTGGTTTAACAAGCGCTGGCCAAAGGCCACGGATTCTTCCAGCTTGACCGTACGCAAGTAGTGGCGGATTTCCGAACGCGCGCGGCCAGTACGTACATAATTGAGCCATTGTGCGCTGGGCCGGGATGCGGGAGAGGTAATGATTTCTACCGCGTCGCCACTTTTGAGTTCGGTACGCAACGGCGCGAACTCACCATTGATTTTCGATGCAACCGCCTGATTGCCGATATCGGTGTGTATGGTGTAGGCAAAGTCCACCGGTGTCGCGCCCTTGGGCAAGGACAAAATCTTGCCTTGTGGCGTGAAAACATAGACCGCATCGGGGAAGAGATCGACCTTGACGTGTTCAAGGAATTCGCCCGAATCGCCGGTCTGGCTTTGGATATCAAGTAACGACTGCAGCCACTGATGGGTGCGCTTTTGCAAATCGTTAAGCGTGACGTGTTCCTCTTTGTACAGCCAGTGCGACGCCACGCCTTCTTCGGCGACATGATCCATGTCGCGGGTACGGAACTGAAATTCGACAGGCGTACCGTAAGGGCCGACCA
>DATJCP010000086.1:0-7472 GCA_035514715.1 Candidimonas sp. | reverse complement strand
CTAGTTTAGAGCCAGTTCGCGATTTGCGGCCAACGCATGCAAGCAAATAACCCTGAACGTGGCAAAATGCTTACTTCGTCTGCCATTTCTTTGCTTATTCTGTATGACTTCCGTACCCAGCCCCGCCCCCGTCTCCAACTTTCTGCGCACGATCATTGATAACGACCTTGCCCAGGGCAGCTACGCCGAAAAGCGCTGGGCTGGCAAACCAGGACCAGCCTCTGTACAGCAACAGGGCAGCGCCGACCCCGCCCGCATTCGCACCCGCTTTCCCCCAGAGCCCAATGGCTATCTGCACATTGGCCATGCAAAAAGCATTTGCCTGAATTTCGGCCTGGCGCGCGACTACCTCGGCGCCTGCCATTTGCGCTTTGACGACACCAACCCCGAAAAAGAAGAAGACGAATACGTCAAAGCCATTATCGACATGGTGAAATGGCTAGGCTTCGACTGGAATTACGGCGAAGAAGAAAACTGTTACTTCGCCAGCGACTATTTTGAATACATGTACCAATTTGCTCAGGCATTGGTGCAGGCCGGTCACGCCTATGTCGACGAGCAAAGCGCCGACCAAATGCGCGCCACGCGCGGCACCCTGACCGAAAAAGGTACAGACTCGCCTTGGCGCAACCGCCCAGCCGCCGAATCCCTGGCACTGCTGCAGGAAATGCGCGACGGCAAGCACCCCGACGGCAGCCTGGCCTTGCGCGCCAAGATCGACATGGCGTCGCCCAACATGAACATGCGCGACCCGGTGCTATACCGCATACGGCACGTTGCCCACCACCGCACAGGCACCGACTGGTGCATCTATCCCATGTACTCGTGGGCACATCCGGTCGAAGATGCGCTGGAAGGCATCACGCACAGCATTTGCACGCTGGAATTCGAAGACCAGCGCCCGTTCAACGACTGGATACTCAACCACCTGGCCGACCTGGGCCAGCTGTCGCGTCCGCTGCCGCACCAGTACGAGTTTGCGCGCCTTAACCTAAGCTATGTCGTCACCAGCAAACGCAAACTGCTACAACTGGTGCGCGAAGGCCTTGTAAACGGCTGGGACGACCCGCGCCTGCCTACCCTGGCAGGCCTGCGCCGCCGCGGATACACACCTGAAGCCATACGTTTGTTTTGCGAACGCCTTGGCGTCTCCAAGGCCGACTCCCGTATCGACTACAGCGTGCTCGAACAAGCCTTGCGCGACGACCTGGACCCCAAGGCGCCCCGTACCGTTGCGGTCATCGACCCATTGAAACTGGTCATCACCAACTACCCTGAAGGGCAGTCCGAACTCTGCTATGCCCCGCGCAATCCGCACGATCCCGAAGCCGGCATGCGCGAATTCCCGATATCGCGCGAATTGTGGATAGAACGTGACGACTTCCGCGAAGATCCGCCCAAAAAATATTTCCGCCTGTTCCCCGGCAATATGGTGCGTTTGAAGTACGGCTATATCGTTCGCTGCACAGGCTGCGTCAAAGACGACCAGGGCAATGTCATAGAGGTTCACGCCGAATACCTGCCGGAAACCAAAAGCGGCACGCCCGGCTCGGATTCGGTCAAGGTCAAAGGCAATGTCACCTGGATCAGCGCTGCGCACGCCATACCTGCCGAAATACGTATGTACGACCGCCTATTCTCGGATCCGCACCCCGACGCCGGCGACAAGGATTTCCTGGCTGCCCTGAACCCCGATTCCTGCCAAGTTGTGCAAGGCTGGCTGGAGCCCGGCAACCAAGCCGTACCCGGCGCAGCATGGCAATTCGAGCGGCTGGGCTATTTCGTGGCTGACCGCGAGGAATCCACTGCTGAAAAACCCATCATCAACCGCGCCATCACCCTTAAGGACTCCTGGGTACAAAAGAACTGATGCCCAAGACGATGTGTAACTCTTATTTGTGAAAACCAAGCCGTGAGCGATTCCTCTTCTCCCCGCAAAGGCCAATTGGCCCTTGACTTCAAAAGCGCCACGCTTTATGCGCTGCGCGTAGTACTGCACAGCAACGACACGTCTGCGCTGATTGCAGCCCTGGAACAGCGCATGCGCGATGCCGGCTCGTTTTTCGAGAATGAGCCAGTCGTCATCGACGCCAGCCAGATCGAACAAACCATAGACTGGGCCAGCCTCACCAAAGCGCTAAGCGCCAACAACCTGCACCCGGTGGGCGTCGTGGCTCAAGGAGCCAACCTGGATGGCGCCAAAGCTTGCGGGCTGACTGCAGTAGACTTGGCCAACCCCGTCCCGCGCCCGACCAGTACCCCGGTTGCCGACAAAGACGTGCCTGTCGTGGCGCCCGCCTCGTCAAAGCCAGGGGCCGCCAAAGCCGCACAGGCAGCGACACCGACAATTCCCGAGGTTGCCCCCGCCGCCATGGTCATTAACCGCCAACTGCGGTCAGGCCAGCGTATTTATGCACGCAATACCGACTTGATCGTTATCGGCGCAGTAGGCCAAGGAGCCGAAATCATCGCCGACGGCAATATCCACGTCTACGGTCCCTTGCGAGGCAAGGCGATGGCTGGGGCACGAGGCGACACCAGTGCCCGCATTTTTACGACCCAGCTCGACCCGGAACTGGTGGCGATTGCCGGGGTGTATCGGGTCATAGAAACCCGACTTGATCCCAGCGTGCTGAATTTGCCGACCATTGTGGAACTGGACGGCGACCAATTAAAGATTACTGCGCTAGGCAAGTAAGACATTTTTTGTTGCCAAGCAAAGGTTAAATATGCGCAAGACTGGGCAACTTTGCTGCAGTTTTGCTTTACGATAGCGTGATTTACTAAAAACTAAAGGAATTCGATACTCATGGCGCGAATTGTTGTGGTGACTTCCGGCAAAGGCGGGGTGGGCAAAACAACCACCAGTGCCAGCTTCTCTTCAGGACTGGCGATGCGTGGCCATAAAACGGTGGTTATCGACTTTGACGTGGGCCTGCGCAATCTGGACCTGATCATGGGTTGTGAGCGCCGCGTCGTCTATGACTTCGTCAACGTCATCCAGGGCGAAGCCTCGCTTAACCAGGCCCTTATCCGCGACAAACAGCTGGAAAACCTGTTCATACTACCCGCATCGCAAACTCGGGACAAAGATGCCCTGACCAAGGAAGGCGTAGAAAAAGCGCTTAAAGACCTTGCCGACATGGGCTTCGAATACATCGTATGCGACTCGCCGGCCGGCATTGAAACCGGGGCTCTGATGGCATCGTATTTTGCCGACGATGCACTGGTGGTCACCAACCCCGAAGTCTCGTCCGTACGCGATTCTGACCGCATCCTGGGGATTCTATCCGCCAAGTCGCGCCGGGCCGAAAAAGGCGAAGACCCCATCAAGGAATTCCTGCTGCTGACCCGCTACAACCCCAAGCGCGTCGCCGATGGCGAAATGCTTTCGCTTAAAGACATCGAAGACATCCTGCGCATCAAGCTCCTGGGTGTCGTACCCGAGTCCGAATCGGTATTGCAGGCGTCCAATCAGGGCATCCCCGCCATCCATATCCGCGACAGCGATGTGTCTGATGCCTACCAAGACATCGTGGCGCGCTATCTCGGCGAAGACAAACCCTTGCGCTTTGTCGACTACGAAAAACCAGGCCTGTTCAAGCGCCTCTTTGGAGGGAAATAACATGTCCTTCCTATCTTTCCTACTCGGTCAAAAAAAGACTTCTGCCAGCGTCGCCAAAGACCGCTTGCAGCTTATTCTCATTAACGAACGTGGCGACGGCATCACCCCCGATTACCTGCCCCGCTTGCAAAAAGAGCTTGTCGAAGTGATCTCGCGTTACGTCAAGATCAATCCAGAAGACATCAAGGTCAACCTCGACCGCCAGGACTCCCTGGAGATTCTTGAGGTCAAAATCGAGATGCCACAGCTGGAAGAAGGTCGCTAGGCAGCGATCAAATCGGGCTGACGCCGCAGGCGCATAGCCCAACGCCCTATTGACGCTCAAAAAAAAGGCCAGCTCACATTGAGCTGGCCTTTTTCATGCTCAGCAAAGACTAGCGCTTCTTGCCGACCTGGTCGCCAATGACGCCACCAATCGCAGCACCGCCGACGGTACCCAAGACTCCGCCGCCAGTTATCACAGCACCAGCCACACCACCAAGACCGGCACCGGTTACCGTGCTTTTCTGACGATGGCTCATGTTGTCCCATGAAGAGCAGCCGCCCATTGTCAACGCCAGCAAACCCACAGCCCCAAGCTTAGTGAAGGTTGTTAATTTCATTTACTATCTCCAAACAGTAGTACAAGCAATGCTTTACGTTACTTGATTTACCGCCCGGCCGACCACTTCTGAACGTATCCCTTGTTAGCTTGCGAAACAGATGTATCCTGCACGCATCACGCCTGCTTGATAAGCGCCAGAACCTCTTTGAATTGAGGGTGCGCCGGGGTTTCAAGCCACTCAAACATGGCCATTTCAGAACTGATTTGCTCCAGGCCGTGCTGAGCCCAGCGCGCGCATGCCGCATCATGGTCGGATTGTCGCCGGGAGCCTATGCAATCGGTCACCAAAATAGGCGCGAATCCAAGGCCAGCCAGGCCCAAACCGGTTTGTAACACGCACACATGCGCTTCCGTGCCTATTAACAACACATTGGTTCGCCCATTGGGCAACTCCGGCAAGAAGTGCGCTTCACGCGTGGCGTTGAAATGGGTCTTGTGTATGACGTGATCGACCCAGCGGCGCAAAACAGGCGCTGTGGCGCCTATCTTGTCGACGCAATGCTCTGTGGCAATAACAGGTACGCCCAGCAATTGCGCTGCGCGTACCAGGCGTTCGGCACGCCCAAGCACCTGTTCGTGGTCTTTGATGGCCGGCAATAGCGCTGACTGCATATCAACCAGCAAGACCAGCGAATCGTGGGTGCTTAGTATGGGCATGGAGCCTCCGGTGATCTAGCCTGTTATTTCAGTGCCTTATAACGCAAACGCTTGGGTTTGGCACCTTCTTCGCCCAAACGGCGTTTCTTGTCGGCTTCATATTCCTGATAGTTGCCGTCAAAGAACACCAACTGAGAATCGCCCTCGAACGCCAAGATATGAGTAGCGATACGATCCAGAAACCACCGATCGTGGCTGATGACCAGCACACTGCCAGCGAACTCCAGCAAGGCGTCTTCCAGGGCCCGCAAGGTTTCCACGTCCAGGTCGTTGGAAGGCTCGTCCAGCAGCAGCACGTTGCCGCCCGCGATCAAAGTCTTGGCCAGGTGCAAGCGCCCGCGCTCACCACCCGACAGCTTGCCTACCAGTTTATTCTGGTCTGCGCCCTTGAAGTTGAAACGGCCAAGATAAGCGCGCGAAGCCATTTCGAAACGGCCTACCGTCAGCAGATCGGCGCCATCGGAAACGGCATCAAACACAGTCTTGTCGTCAGGCAGCGATTCACGCGACTGATCCACGAATGCCAACTTGACCGTCTTGCCGACGGTAAGCGTACCGGAATCGGGCTGATCCTGCCCCGCTATCATGCGGAACAGCGTAGATTTACCCGCACCGTTGGGGCCGATAATGCCCACAATCGCACCGGCCGGAATCTTGAAACTGATATTGTCGATAAGCAAACGGTCGCCAAATGCCTTGCTGACATTTTCGAATTCGATCACTTCATTGCCCAGACGCTCGGACACAGGGATGAAGATTTCCTGAGTTTCGTTACGCTTCTGGTATTCGTGCGACGACAGCTCTTCAAAGCGGGCCAAACGCGCCTTCGCCTTGGCCTGCCGGCCTTTGGGGTTCTGCCTGACCCATTCAAGTTCTTTCTTGATGGTGCGCTGGCGTGCCGATTCTGAAGCATCTTCCTGCTTCAGGCGGTCGTCTTTCTGCTCCAACCAGGAGCTGTAATTGCCCTTCCAGGGAATACCATAGCCCCGGTCAAGTTCCAGTATCCACTCGGCGGCATTGTCCAGGAAGTAGCGATCGTGGGTTACGCCGACCACGGTACCCGGGAACTTGCGCAGGAATTGCTCCAGCCATTCCACACTTTCCGCATCCAAGTGGTTGGTCGGCTCGTCCAGCAACAGCATGTCTGGCTTGGACAACAGCAAACGACACAAAGCCACACGGCGCTTTTCGCCGCCCGACAGATTGCCGATGATGGCGTCCCAGGGCGCCAGGCGCAAAGCGTCGGCGGCAATTTCCATTTGATGCTCGATATCATCCGCGCCGCTGGAGGCGGCCGCCGCAATAATCGCTTCCAGCTCACCCTGCTCGGTGGCCAGCTTGTCGAAATCGGCATCGGGCTCGGAATAAGCGGCATACACTTCTTCAAGGCGCTTGCGGGCGGTAAACAACTCACCCAGGCCTTCCTCGACCGACTCACGCACCGTGTGCTCGGCGTTCAGCATAGGCTCCTGAGGAAGGTAGCCGATTTTGATGCCAGGCATGGGTATGGCTTCGCCCTCGATCTCGCGGTCTATGCCCGCCATGATCTTCAGAAGCGTCGATTTACCTGAACCGTTCAGGCCCAGGACGCCGATTTTGGCGCCGGGAAAAAATGACAAGGAAATATCGCGCAAAATCTGCCGTTTTGGCGGCACAATCTTGCCAACCCGATTCATCGTGTATACGTATTGAGCCATGGAAGCAAAGTCAAGAAATGATAAAGGGTAGATTGTAGGCCGGACTGGGAAATAAAGCGTTGATACTGGCAAAACGCAGGTTATCCCGCGAAGGCGGGCATGGCTTAAAATAGAGGCTTCATCTCCAAACCACGATACTAATGTCCACCAATCAAGAATCCCCACTGCTTTTTACCGCCGACGAACTCGACCTCATCGGCCGCACAGCCGACGCGCTAAGCGCCTATATGGGCAAGCCCGTATTGGCCGAGGTCATCAATGCCGAGGAAACCGGCTTCGAATGGGTGATCTTTGCCGTTCCGCTGGATGTCGAAGACAATCCCGAGGATATGGTGGTGGTACAGATCGGCGGCGCAGGCGCCAGGATTATCGGCAACCAAGGCGGGCTGGTAATCGCCGATGACGACGTGTTCGATTGCGAATACTTGTGGGCGATTCAGTTGTCGGATCTTGAAGGCGTACGTTTCATCAAGGTTGACCAGGATGGCGAGGAAATTGCCTGGTCTGAAAACTTACGGGATGTGCTGCCGTTTGTGATGGCGGATGAGCCTGTCAGCGATGATGATGACGATCTTGAGGATGATGGTCCTGACGATGATGACGACATTTTCGATCCGGATGAAACGGGTTCGCCTCGTACCTTGCATTAATGTGTTGATGCAGCTGTCTGGGCTGTAGCGAAGGATGTTGCTTTCTTAAGCGGCGGCTGTGACCGGGGCAGTGCCTGGCTTCACGCGTTTGCGGCCCTGTGCTTCGCCAGGGCTTCCCGTTCCAAGGTCAATTCACGGGGCGGGCGCCGTCGCGTAAGAAGGCATGCCTAGACGGCTACGGCCAGCAGCCGGTTTGGGCCAAGAGAGGGAGGCCGTGGCATCACGTACCTGGCCCCAGG
>DATJCP010000085.1:0-7658 GCA_035514715.1 Candidimonas sp. | reverse complement strand
CATCCGGCGGTTACTTGCGCGACACCTGCTACGAGCCGCCCCAAGAATGTCGTGGACAATATGGGCGCTGCCTATGGCGACTTGCCGGATACGGCAATGCGCAATCGCATGGCGGCATACATTCAGTCGCTCTGACACTCTATGTCTTGTGCCGCGTAAAGATACTGGGTATCCGCGCTATAGTGTCGCCCAAACACTGGACCTTCTATCAGGACAATGCGCAATGGCTTTGGATACTTGGCTGATTTATTTGTTTGCGGCGGTGGGGCTTTCGCTTTCTCCGGGGCCCAACGGCTTGCTGGCGCTTACGCATGGTGTCATGCACGGGTCACGTCGCACGCTTTACACCATTGCTGGCGGTTCGCTGGGTTTTGTACTGGTGATCTCTCTTTCCATGTTCGGTATTGGTGCATTGCTGCAGGCGTCGGCGCAGTGGCTGGTTGTGATGAAATGGTTGGGCGGCGCTTACCTGGTATGGCTGGGTATCCAAGTGTGGCGTTCAGCGCCCCTAGCGACGAAAGTGGCGCTGAATGTGCAGGCACGTAGCCGTGCTTCTTTATTTCAGCAAGGGTGCTTGTCGGCGCTAAGCAACCCGAAAGCATTGCTGTTTTTCAGCGCTTTTCTGCCTCAGTTTATTGATCCGGCGCGTAGCCTGTCGGTGCAGTTTTTGATAATGGCCGGCACTTTCGCCGCTGTGGAGTTCATTACGGAATTGGTGATTGCTACTTCTGCGCATCGCGTGCGACCCTGGCTGGCGCGATGGGGAAAGCAATTTAACCGGGCATGCGGCGGGATTTTTATTGGCCTGGGGTTGTGGTTGCCGAATTAAATGGGCCAATAAGTTATTTCCTCACCTTCATCCCCATGACATCGGGATGGCGATCACATCTTGAAATTCAGACCTATTGCTCCTAAATAAGATGTAGGCGCTTGAGCAAGTTCTCTTGAGTTCAAGCGATAGGTTCCCGATAGTGAGCGGGCGGCAATCGCCCGTCGGGCATCATGATTATCTTGAATAGGAGCTTATTATGAGTGTTCGTAATCTCGTTCCATGGGGTCGTCGGAGTCCTGCTTCGGTATCGTCAAACAGCGTCGAGCAACCGTTTTTCTCGCTGCAGCGCGACGTGAATCGGCTATTTGATGACATGCTTAAAAGCTTTGATATCGGTTTTTCTGGCGAGTCCGTATCCAGTACCTTTAGCGGTAGCTGGCCCAGGGTCGACGTCTCGGACGGCGAGAAGACAGTGCACGTCACGGCTGAGCTTCCAGGAATGGAAGAAAAAGACGTTGAGCTGTTGCTTGAAGATGACGTTCTGATTCTAAGGGGTGAAAAGCGTTCAGAAAATGAAGATACTGCCAGGCATTTTTCGGAGCGTTTCTACGGCCAGTTCGAGCGCCGTATCCGTTTGGGTTACGACATAGACCAGGACGGGGTCAAAGCCAGCTTCAAGAACGGCGTGTTGGACATTGTCTTGCCTAAGAACCAA
This sequence comes from Candidimonas sp., assembly GCA_035514715.1. Lineage (GTDB taxonomy): Bacteria > Pseudomonadota > Gammaproteobacteria > Burkholderiales > Burkholderiaceae_B > Pollutimonas. The sequence continues at coordinate 6,171 of DATJCP010000085.1, read as the reverse complement.
GCGGCTCAGTCGCGTGTTAAACGCATTCCACTAAGTAAGTAAGGTAATGCGTGATCAAAACCTGGAAGGGCCTTGTGCACTTCCAGGTTTTTTAGTGCGCCGCTTTGCCGCCAAGCTATGTCGATAGTATAAAACGGCATAGATGATCAGGTTGCCAGTGACAAGCAGTACCGCTAATAGCATTTGTATTTCTCGTGTCAGGCCTGGCGGATATATGGCCAGCAGAAGATAGTGTTCGATAAAGCTGCTTTGATAACGTTCATGGCCCGCCATGAGGCGTAGCGCATTCTCCAGTGGAGTAAGGGGGCATATCCAGCCCATTGCGATTACCATTGCCCCCCAAACCAGGGCTGGCAAATGCCAGTACGCTATCACCGGCCTCCACAAAGTAAGCAGGCCGCCAAAAATCACAAAGATCACGAATATTGCATGGGTCAGCAATACCATATCGGCCAAGGCTTGGTAGATCATTGTCGACCTCAAATTAGATCGTAGATAGGGTGGTGGCCCTTATCACCACAAGTGCTTTGATGTGGCTCAGGGGCTACATAATTGATGCTTTCCCGAATTTATGATGCTCATGGGCTACAAATTAATTATCATTTCCTAGTCTGATGGACTACATTAAAGAATACTTCATTGGTTTGCTGCCCGGAGGCTACAAGTGACTACGCTCGCGGATATGGCGGATGTGTTGAAACAGGTTCGCAAGAACGCAGGCCTGACTCAGAGTGAATTGGCCAGCAGAGCCGGCGTAGCGCGTACAACGGTAGCGCGCATGGAGACACTGGCCAAAGGCGATATGAGTGTGTCGGCACTGCTGCGATTATTGGAAGCGGCTGGTTATGACTTGAAGCCTGTCAAGCATGGGCATGCAAGAACGCTGGAGCATATCCTGGCCGAACAGCGACATGGTGATGAGCCATGAAACTTGATGTGCATGTGCAGGGCAGAAAGGTTGCCCAGTTGTACCGCGAGCGTGATGAATACGTACTGAGATATGACGCGGGTACGACTTCAGCGGACTTCATCAGCTTGACCATGCCTGTTCGGGAAGAGCCATGGCGCTGGCCGCGCGATTTGCATCCGTTTTTTCGGCAGAATCTGCCCGAGGGATATCTGTTGGGTGTGATTCGCGAAGCATTCGGCCCATTGCTGGATGGTACTGACTTATCTCTGCTGGCGGTAGTCGGAGGCATGGGGATAGGGCGCGTTACTGTTACGCCCGAAGGCGTGGCGCCGGGAGTTGAGCTGGAGCCTTTGCATGTTGAACAACTGCTGGCTGGCGACAACAGCGGTGAGCATTTCGCTGGATTGGTGCGTCGCTATGCGCGCGCCGCTATTTCAGGCGTGGTGCCGAAGTTCGTTGCACCCGAAGAAGGAACTGGGTCTGAAGCGCCGCTCGGCAAGCCGACATTGTGCAGCAGCCGCTACATTATTAAAGGTTCGGACGACAGCACACCCTATCTGGGTTTCAATGAGTTCTATACCATGCGTGTGCTGGAACGGTTGAGTGTGGTGCCTGTAGCCAGGACTCGTATGTCGGAGGATGGGCGGCTTCTGGTGGTTGACCGTTTTGACGTGGATGCGCAGGGCCTTCCCATTTATGGTCTGGAAGACGCATGTGGGCTGCTTGGGCTTCCGCCGCACGAAAAGTATGCGACGACCACTGAGAAAATATTGAAGGCGACGCGCGCCTACCTGCCAGCCGCTGCGGCACGTGGCCAGCTGGAGCGCTTGGGATGGCACTTGTTGCTCAATTACGTGGTTCGCAATGCCGATTGCCATGCCAAAAATATTGCCTTGTATTACACCTCGCTGGAGGATGTGGCTTACACGCCTGTCTACGACATTGTGACGACGCAGGCCTATCCACGCTATGCTTCCAACCCACCAGGGCTTCCCATCGATGGGCGGCAGACTTGGGCACCCGGCAAATCGCTGGAGCGGTTCTTTAATACGCGGCTTGGCATCTCGCCTAGAAGTTATGCCGCAATGGTTGAACGGCTATGCCAATCGGCCGTTGAAGTAGGGCAGGAAGTCATTGCGGCGGCCAAGAATGAGCCGCGCTGGCGAGATCTAGCCAAACAGATGGTTCATGCTTGGAACGAAGGCATGGCATCTTTAAGGAGTCCAAAAAGCGCGGTCCAGTTCCGGGGCTTGGACGCGACGATCAGGGCCGCTGGGTTTTCCGATCCTGTGCCACCAGAAAGCGCCCACAACGTCGTGGGCCGCTCGGAACTGTTGGCTTCGCGGCGTAAGCGCTAATCAGGCCAGAGTGCTTTTGTAGACTTTGCCGTCTTTCATTATTAGGCGCAGGTTCTTTTCCGGATCGGCCAGAAAGTCCAGATTGATTGAGGGGTCGCCATCGGCGACAAGAATATCGGCCATGGCGCCTGGCGCAATCACGCCGACCTTACCTTCATACGGATTGCGCAGACCAGACATGCCCAGCAGTTCCCCGTTCTGGCCCGTCGCAATCCTTAACAGATCGAGCGGTTGGTAGAAGCGAGTGAGCTTGGCGAGCATGCGACCTTGCTGAGGCAGGTTCTGGGGGCTGAACAGAATATCCGTGCCCCAACCTGTACGAATATTCAGACGCTGGGCCATTTCATAGGCCTTGATGGTGCCTTCGGCGACCTGCAACTGCTTCGCACGGTTTCGAGGGTCTGGTAGTTGGTTCGCATCTTCGTCGGCCAGGAAGGGTTGCAGGCTCCACCACACGCCGTGGTCAGCCATCAGGCGCGCGGTTTCCTCGTCTGCCAATTGACCATGCTCAATGGATTTCACGCCAGCCTTGATGGCGCGCTGTATGCCTTTGGCCGTGTAAACGTGAACCATGACATAGGTACCCCAGTCGCTGGCCGCCTCGACCCCTGCGCGTAATTCTGCCTCAGTGAACTGCACCGTATCCAAAGGATCGTAGGGGGAGGTAACACCGCCGCCCGCCATGAGCTTGAGCTGCGATGCGCCTAGCATCAGTTGCTCGCGTGCGCGGCGCAGTACTTCCGAGGGGCCGTCGGCGATAGCGGCGACGCCAGCCAGTTCTGTGTGGCTCAGTACGCCATCGGCGCGGGGCACCTCATAGCGCATGCGAAAGTCACCATGGCCGGATGTTTGAGAGATCATGGCGCCTGATGGATAGATCCGTGGGCCGTGGACAATGCCTTCATCGATTGCTCGTTTCAAGGCAAAGCTTGGTCCACCAGCGTCGCGTATGGTCGTAAAGCCTCGCATCAAGGTGTTTTCCGCCTCGCGAGCGGCAACCAGGTGGAGATAGGGGACGTCGGAGGTCATGGCCGATACCTGTGTCAATCCGCACAAAGTGGCGTGCCAGTGCGCGTCGATGAGGCCAGGCATAAGCAGCCGGCCTCCGCAGTCGATAACTTCTACATCCCCCGAGGCGTCGCGGGCAGTGTAAATATCAGTTATCTTGTTGCTTTCTACGCGAACATTCAGCCCCTTCTGTAACGTACTTGTGATGCCATCGAATAGCCGCAGGTTGGTAAAGAGTAGGGGGCGTTTCGCGGATTTGGGTTGGCTTGCGAACGCACTGTCTGATTTAAAACTAAGAAAAGGAGTAACCATCGCAGCCATTCCGCCGAGGAATACACGCCTTGATATATCGTTTGAAACACGGCGGTGAACGATACGCGTGACGGGAGTATTACATTTGCATCCGCAGGTGGCAGAATGCTGGTGCGCGTATGGCATATTGTGGCGGGTGCGTCCACTGAATGAAGTGTGGTTCTGCATCAGTCTCTCTTTTATTCAGGATCAGGCCGCGGGGCAGCCATGCGTTGCGGTTTTTGCAATATTCCCGAGGCATTTTGCCATACACCATAAGAGCGATGCCACGTTTACAACTCCTGATCCGGAAACATTTCCAGTAAGAAGCTGATGAAGGCTGCGACTTTGGGATTCACCAGGCAGCTTTTACGCTGCCACATCTCCGCGTCTTGGTGGATTGGTTGTTGGATGCAGGTCATCATCGCCTTCATGCGACGGTAATGGTGGCAAGCCTATTGCCTTGCGCAGGCGCTGACAGTCTGGGTTGGGTGAGCCGTCTTCCAGCCATGCGGGAAATTCCCTGCATGGTGAGGGGCGTTGCTCGTAAATGGCGCAGTGGATGCCTTCCTGCCCTAGTTCGCCGCGTAGCGCCACGCACCGCTGGCCGCCATATTCCGTGCCTTTCATGCAGCCGCGCAGCGGGCTGACTTGGGTGACGAGTTCCGCCGGCACGATTCCGCCGCCTTCACCTGCAATTTCACCGCAATAGAACGAGACGCGGAAATGCGCGCAGCATGCGCCGCAGCTTAGACAGGGGTTGGATACCGACGAGTCATTTGCGGCGGTGCGTCGCCGTGAGATGGATGTGGCTGAAAGAGGTTGTGCCTTGATTCCGGATGCTGTGGTTGCATTGCCTTCGGATTGGCTGGATGTGGGAGCTGTGATGCGGGTGGAGCGGGCCGACGCGGGAAGCGAGCGCGTATCGATCATGATGAGGCTGTGCGCTTGTGTATGTGCAAAGAAAAATATGCACGGGTTTGGAACGGAGAGTGAATATACTTGAATGATCCCGAATAACGATATAAAAATAATTGTCGTTTATTCGGTTTGTGTCTTTTTTGCACTGATGGCGAAATAGGGGCGCAAGCTTTTCTGATTTGGTAGCAGTGCTCAACAAAAGCGTAAAGAGTCTAGTTATGTTCGACAATCACCTGAAACGTTGGGGGCTGGAGCCTGACGGCAATCCCATCATTACGCCCGGCAGCCGTCTGCTGCCAGTCCGGCAGGGGCAGACGCCGGCTATGTTGAAAATCGCGCTTGGCGATGAGGAAAAAATCGGCGCTTCATTGATGGTGTGGTGGAATGGGAACGGCGCCGCGCGGGTATTGGAGCACGCCGACGATGCGCTGCTTTTGGAGCGTGCGCAAGGGGAAAAGTGCCTGCGCGCTATGACTCTTGACGGCAAGGACGACGAGGCATGCCGAATCATCTGCGAGGCCGTGGCCCAGTTGCATGAGCATCAAGTGACAGACTTCGTATTGCCAATGCTGGTTCCTCTTGATATCTGGTTTAGTGAACTGCACCGCGCGGCAACAAGGCGCGGTGGCCTGCTGGCTTTCTGCGCGGAGGCCGCTAGAGAACTTTTGGCGTCGCAGAGGGATATGGTGGTGTTGCATGGGGACATCCACCATAGAAATATTCTTGATTTTGATAATCGAGGCTGGCTTGCTATCGACCCCAAGGGTTTGATCGGCGAACGGACTTTCGACTACGCCAATTTATTCTGCAATCCTAATTTCGTTGTTGCCTCGGACTCTAAGCGTTTCATTCGACGGCTTGATATTGTGGTTGACGTTGCCGGCCTTGACCGCAAGCGTATGCTGCAGTGGATACTGGCCTACGCAGGTTTGTCGGCGGCCTGGTTTATGGAGGACGGCGGATCGCCTGAAACCCCAATGGCTATTGCGCAGCTTGCCGCCGCGGAACTGGCGCTGATATGAAACCACGTATAACCTTAATCACGCTTGGCGTGGATGACCTGGATAGGGCGCTTAGCTTTTATCGGGATGGTCTGGGCCTGAAAACCGAAGGCATTGTCGGCGAGCAGTTCGAACATGGCGCGGTGGCATTTTTTGACCTGGAGGGTGGTTTGAAATTGGCGTTATGGCCACGAACCAGTCTTTCCCGCGATTCTGGGCTGCCCTTGGGAAGCCTGAGTGCTACCGAATTTGCACTTGGCCATAATGTGTCGTCCAAAGCCGAGGTGGATACTGTTATGAAACAAGCGCAAAATGCCGGGGCTGTTATCGTGAAAACAGCACAAGACACTTTTTGGGGCGGCTATGCAGGCTATTTTCAGGATCCCGATCAACATCTTTGGGAGATCGCCTGGAATCCGAAAATTCTTCCCGACAGTTAAAAAGCATATGATTGGCAGCTTAGCGTGCCACGTCGAGATAAAATCAGGAGCATTACTTTGAAGTTACCAGATCTGCCATTTACCGTTACAGCATGGGATGATGTTCCAGCCACCCAGCATCCAGGGGTCACGGGCGAAGCCTTATGGCGTTCTTTTCATGCCGGCGATTTGCGGGTGCGGGTGGTCGAATATAGCGCCGGCTACCTGGCGGATCACTGGTGTGACCGCGGCCATGTGCTCTA
>DATJCP010000084.1:0-4461 GCA_035514715.1 Candidimonas sp. | reverse complement strand
GGCTGAAAATCCTTGATCGGGTCATAAGTCATGTCTGAATATAGGGCAGGATTGATAGCCAGCGTTACCACGTTGCCAAACGCAATCGTGTTGCCATCGGGCTGTGCCCTGGCTGCAGCCTGGGTTCCTATCATGCCGCTGGCCCCGCCGCGGTTTTCCACAATAATTGTCGTGCCCAGTTCCCGGCCCATGGCTTCGGCAACAGGACGCAGTACAACGTCGGGTGCGGAGCCTGCTACATAGGGAACAATCAGTTTAATGGGCGCATCCGGCCATTTGGCCTGGGCTGCCGTACCGAACAGACTGGTTGCCAGTAGGGCGGCAGTGGCTATCGTTCGGCATAAAAAGGGCTGTGCAAAAGATATTTTCAATGCTGGAAGGGGCGTGCGTGTCATGGGGGCTGTCTCCGGTATTAATTTTGGACCATCATTGCAAACATCATGCGTAGTCATTCTAGCTACCGATATGCGCTTGCATAAGACTATTCTTTTGTTAAGATGACAACCAATAGTGGTCATGGGGCCGGTCTTGAAAAGTCATCATCTCAGAGCCTGGCTCAAGCTTGTGGAAATGGGTAGCATCCGGGCTGCGGCCCGCGCATTGGGGCTGAGCCAAGCGGCAATTACCAAAGCCATCAAAGAACTAGAGGAAGATCTGGGCGCGGCGCTGGTCGTGCGCAGCTCACGCGGCGTAGTTATCACGGAAAGCGGCAAGGCGCTTGCGTTGCGAGCCCGGTTGGCAGACATCCAGCTCCAGATAGCGCGTCAGGATATTCAGCAATTGCAGGGCGGTAAGCATGGCCAGGTACGTGTTGGCCTAACACCCATGATCACAATGACGATACTGGCCACCGTGATACATCGGTTTCGGCAGGCTTTGCCTGACGCTGAACTGGGTTTTTTTGAAGGCTTGCTGCCGACTGTCCTGCCAGGCCTACGGCGTGGCGATATCGATTTCGCTGTCATTTTGATCGACCCGGCGTACGTATCTTCCGACTTCGTCTTTGAGCCGCTGTTGCAACTGCCCTTTATGGTGATGGGGCGTAAAGACCATCCGCTTCGGGCCGCAACGGCCTGGCATGACTTGCTGGATCAAGAGTGGTTGATGAATATCGCGCCGGGAAGCCATAACCAGCGCTTTCTGGCTGCGCTGGATACTGATGGATATGCTCGGCCTCGACATATCATCGAATCTGACTCATTTGGCGTCATGTGGAATCTTACGATGCGCAGCGATGCGTTAATCGTCTGCCCTTATGCCATGCTTGAAACCAGTTATGCGCCTGATATCAGCCGTATTGCAGTCGATGTCCCTATACCGACTTCGACGCTTGGTATTTTGTCGCTGTCAGCGCAGCCGCTTTCTCTTGCCGCCACCAAACTGGCAGATGAGTTTCGCAGCGCAATAGAGCTTGCGTCGGCCTTGCATAGCGCCGATGTACGCATCACGCCTTGAAGGTGTAAGCATTAGCAAACGCCGTATACGTACGGCATTGTTTTGAAAGGATTTTTCTTTGACTGGCTGGGTTATTTATGGTGACATCAATTTTGTTTCCATAAGGAGTCAGCGTAGTTAGGTGGGGCCTTGTTTCTGTCATTCTGAATGCAGCAAAAGGAGAATCATGATGAAGTATGTGGAAGGTTTTGTTCTAGCCGTACCCGCGGCTAACAAAGAGGCGTATCGCAGTCATGCCGCTAAAGCCGTGCCGCTGTTCAAAGAGTTTGGCGCGACCCGTGTTGTTGAGTGCTGGGGTGATGATGTACCGGACGGAAAGCTTACCGATTTTCGTCATGCGGTGAAGGCCGAGGATGGCGAGGTGGTCGTATTCAGCTGGTTCGAATACCCCTCCAAGGAAGTACGCGATGCCGCAAACCAGAAAATGATGTCGGATCCCCGCATGAAAACGATGGGAGAACAGATGCCATTCGATGGAAAGCGGATGATCTTCGGCGGCTTTGTGCCTATTCTGGATGAGTGATGATGCCCCGGGCCTTGCGGCGGCCCGGATAACATTGCATACAATTCTTTTTTATTTAAAGATGACTGACGTTCGTTCTGAATTTCGTTGAGAATGCCGCGGGAGGTTGTCTTAAATCCGCAAAAATCGTTATCGTCTGTTAAGTTTCTTTTAAGTGCTGGTTTGCATCGAGGCTTTGGCAGGTCCTACCATGCGGCATGGAAAATTTACTTGACGATATTGCGGCCGGTTTACGGTCTTTGCAAGAGCAAAACCTGCTGCGACAGCGGCGAGTTGTTGATGGTCCGCAAGGGCCGTTATTACATGTCGATGGTGAGCCTTACCTTACCTTTTGCAGTAACGACTACCTGGGGTTGGCTAATCATCCGGGGCTGATCGCCGCTGCACATGCTGGGCTGGATCGGTTCGGCGTGGGCGCCTCGGCATCGGCCCTGCTAAGCGGGCATAGCAGAGCGATCGATGAACTCGAGACAGCTTTGGCGGCGTTTGTTGGTATGCCTCGGGCTTTGCATTTTTCCAATGGGTATATGGCTAACATGGGGGTGATCCCGGCGCTGGTCGGTGCCGGCGACGCCATATTTTCTGATCGCTTGAACCATGCTTGCCTGATTGACGGCGCCCGTTTGTCGAAAGCCAACATCGTTGTCTATGAGCACAGCGACATGGGTCAGTTGGAGGCGCTGCTTGCGAAAGACACCAGCCGCCGTAAGCTGATTATTAGTGATGGTGTATTCAGCATGGACGGCGATATTGCGCCATTGCCTGTCCTTGTGGCGCTTTGTGAGCGATACAACGCTTGGTTATTGCTGGACGATGCCCATGGTTTTGGCGTACTGGGCCCGCAAGGGCGGGGCAGCCTGGCTCATTTCGGCCTTGCTTCGGAACGCGTTTTGTATATGGGCACACTGGGCAAGGCGGCAGGCGTTGCGGGTGCATTCGTTGCCGGTGACCCCATACTGATCGAATGGCTGTTGCAGCGTGCCCGCACTTATGTATTCACTACAGCTAGCCCGCCTTTGCTGGGCAGTGCGCTGATGGCAGCGTTATCGATATTGGAGTCGAGCGATACGCGGCAGCGGCATCTGCGCGCACTGATCCGGCAGTTGCAGGATGGCTTGGCGGGGCTGCCATGGCGTTTGGCGCCATCGGAGACGGCGATCCAGGCGCTTATCGTTCAAGACAATGCGTTGGCGCTTGAGTTGATGCAAGGCTTGCGTGAGCAGGGTATTTGGGTGCCGGCAATCCGGCCGCCTACTGTTCCTGAAAATACTGCGCGTCTCCGAATATCGCTATCGGCCGCCCATACCCCCGAACAAGTTGCCCGCCTGATCACGGCATTGAATACATTAGCAGTCAAACACGTTAGGGTTTCATCGTCATCGCGCTCGGATATGGTTGAGCGCAGTCTTAAAAGCGTCTGGCATCCTTGCACCCAGATGCAGCATCATACGAGAGTTCCGCTAATTCCAGTCAGCCACGGTCAAGGGGCCTGGCTGTACGGACCTGATGGCAAGCGCTATCTGGATGCGATCAGTTCGTGGTGGGTCAATCTGTTTGGTCACGCCAATCCCCGCATTAATGCTCAGCTTAAAGACCAATTGGATAAACTCGAGCATGCCATGTTGGCCGGGTTTACGCATGAGCCGGTAATTCGTTTATCGGAAAACCTGGCGGCACGTACCGGGAATGCTCTGGGCCATTGCTTTTACGCTTCAGATGGCGCTTCGGCTGTCGAGATCGCGCTGAAAATGAGTTTTCACGCATGGCGTAATGCGGGCCATACTGCCAAACAGGAGTTTGTTTGCCTCAAGGGCAGCTATCACGGCGAAACCATAGGCGCGTTGGCCGTCACCGATGTGGCTTTATTCCGCGATGCCTACGGCCCGTTGCTACGGCAGGCGCATGTCGTCATGTCGCCTGATGCGCGTGCGGCCCAGAATGGCGAAACAGCTGCCGATGTTGCGCGCCGCGCCGCAGACTCGCTGGAAGCCTTGCTGCAACAGCGTGCAAAGCATATTGCGGCGGTCATTATCGAACCGCTGGTGCAATGCGCAACCGGAATGGCGATGCATGATCCAATCTATTTGTCGACAGTCCGTGCTTTATGTGATCGCTACGAAGTTCATTTGATCTTTGACGAGATTGCTGTTGGTTGTGGTCGTAGTGGGACCTTTTTTGCTTCTGAACAAGCAACAAGTTCCGATGGGGCGCCTATTTGGCCTGACTTGGTTTGCTTGTCCAAAGGTATTAGTGGCGGTTATCTACCCCTATCGCTGGTGATGACGACGGACGCCATCTACCAAGCGTTCTATGACGCGGATGCGACCCGTGGTTTTTTGCACTCGCATTCATATACAGGGAATCCGCTGGCGTGTCGGGCGGCCTTGGCAACACTGGAGATTTTTGAACAGGATGATGTCCTGAATGCCAATCGGCACCGTGCGCAGCGTATTACCGCAGCCTTGGCGCCGCTGGCGAATCAC
>DATJCP010000083.1:0-2204 GCA_035514715.1 Candidimonas sp. | reverse complement strand
GCAAAAGTCAGCCCGCGTTGTTGCAGCTCGTCCATGAGATGAACAAAGCTGTAGCTGGCGCCCAGCAAGGCATAAGGCGTGCCGTCACGCTGCACTTGCGCCAGGGTCTCGCATAGACGGTCGATGTCCATGCCCTGGGGGCCGATAAAGTATTCGCTGCCATCTGCGCCAAACTCATCAAGCGCCAAGGCAAGATAATGCGCCAGGGAAGAGTTGGGCATCATGTCTTCTGTTGGAAACAGGATGCCCATGCGCAGCTGTTGTGTGCCGCGCATGAAGCGCTGCGCAAAGTGCAGCTTCATGGACTGGTCGTACACGCGCAAATGAGGGTGGTAGTGGCGGCCCTTGATGTCGGCCCGCGTGGTGCCGCTGGTCATGAAAACCCGTTCGCAACGTTCCGGCTGTACGCAACTGAGCGTCAGGTCTTTAAAAGCGTTGATGGGGACGGCAGGGATATCGTGCCAGTGCTTTACCGTGCGCACCGTTTTTTGTTGCTGCTGACAGTAACGCTGGAATGCCAGGTTGTGCCGAAATTGATGAGCGAACAGTCTTAAGGCCAGGGCGTTGAATTCGTCATCGCCGCTTTGGGGCCGACTCATGAATGCCAGGAGGTCTGTCAGGAGGTCCGGCGCTATCTCTGGCGCAGCGGTATCGGCTAGTGTCACGGTTGCCCTTTCGTTGGTGATTTGCCGGCAGAGGCCGGCATGATGCTCCGAAAGGGTTCGTAAATAGCAGCTGGGTATGCCTTTGTGCAGAAGCCGTGCGAGTGCATGTACTGCACTGGCTGCGCCTAGGCAAACCACTCTCCTTACGTCGGTATGATCCGATTCAAGTTCACGGGTTCGGTCTATTCATCTCAGCGTCCGCCTTGTCAGGCTGCAACACACCCCGGAGCATCGCTGATTATACACTCAGCCCCTTTGGCGCATGCTCAACGAGAAGACGTTTTAGGCAGGTAGCGCAAGGCGTCGACGGCCTTGCCGTTGTAGCGTAATTCAAAGTATAGATTCACGGCTTTGCTTCCCCCCGTATTACCCATGGTAGCGATGGTTTGCCCTTGCTTGACCTGCGCGCCTTCCTTTACCAGCAGGCTTTTGTTATGAGCATAGATGCTTAAAAAACTGGCGTCGTGATAGACGATAAGCATATTGCCATAGCCGCGCAAGCCATTGCCCGAATAAGCCACTTTACCGGCTGCAGCCGCTTTGATCGGTGATCCTGCCGCCGCCGCGATATAGACGGCCTGGCTATCGGACGCCGAGGTTCCTCGCCTTGACTTACCCTGTGCGGGCCAGATCAAATTAATGGATCGCGGTGCGGCAACCGACGTGCTTTTTGCTGCCGGACTTTTTGCCGTTGGGCTTTTAGATGAGCTTTTTGTTGACGGGCTTTTCGCCTTCGGGGAGGGGGTGGGCTTGGCCACCGCGACGGGACTTCCCTTGATCTTCAGAACTTGCCCGACACGAATGTTATCGACATCATTCAAGTTGTTTAAGCGCTTGAGCGAACTGACGCTTTGCCCATGTTTGCGCGCAACTTGTGTCAGAGTGTCTCCCCTCGCAACACGGTACTCGTTTTCGCCGACGGGTTTGGTTGTGCTGCACGCGGCCAATAAAGCCAGCAAACTTAAAGTGGCAAGGAGTCGGGCGCAGGATGTAAAACTGAAAGAGTGTTCAAAACGGCGAGACCAAGTAGGAAGAGTCAGTAGTAGCATTGATCAGAAATACGTCCGCATCTTGGGTTGACGTCCAAGAGTGTGACTGGCAATTGAGTATGAGTAGTGTTTGGGTAACCAGCAACCATACTACAGCGATGGCAGATTTGCAGGACTAGAGGCTGTTTTTGCAGCTTCGATATTGGGAACCGAAGCGCTCGGCGCGTGCCTGGACCTTGGCGGCTACAGGTTTTAACCAGGCCTTGCGGTCGTAGCTGCGGTTGCGATAGCCCGTCCAGCCTTCGTGATAATTCAGATATTGTCCGTACGCATCCCATTTGGACGTGCCGTTCAGGCGCTGAGCTTTATCCATGTACCAACCCATGAAATCCAGAGCATCGCTGAAGTTGTCGCGTCTGGCGAACAAGCCGCCCGCTTCGCGTTTATAGTCAGCCCAAGTCTCGTCCTTGGCTTGTGCATAGCCATAGGCTGAACTGACGCGGCCCCAGGGAATGAACCCCAGAAGATAGCGCCGCGGTGGCAGGGCGTT
>DATJCP010000082.1:0-3498 GCA_035514715.1 Candidimonas sp. | reverse complement strand
GCTGCGCCGCGGCGCAGCAGCGTACGCACCCGCGCCAGCAGTTCGGAGAAAGCAAAGGGCTTGATCAGGTAATCGTCGGCGCCCAGTTCCAGCCCCTTGACGCGGTCTTCCACACTGTCGCGGGCAGTCAGGAACAGCACGGGTGTGGCTGACTTTGCGGCACGCAAGGACTGCACAATACGCCAACCGTCGACATCGGGCAGCATCACGTCCAGGATAATCAGGTCATAGGCCTCTGTGAGCGCCAAGTGGTGTCCGTCCAGGCCCGTGCGGGCCAGATCCACCACAAAGCCCGACTCCGTCAGCCCCTGACGTATATATTCACCGGTTTTTATTTCGTCTTCGACGACAAGCAGTTTCATGGAGTCGTTCCTAATGGATTGCAAGCCAAGACTCTAGCTGTAGTGCGCTGACTTGATGATGACGATTTGATGACAAAATTGTAATCTATGCGTCATGTCGAGGACAGCCGTGCTTGGTTAAAGTGCCTTCATCAGAACCATTCAAGACGGAAGCAAGGAAATGAACAAGAAAATAGCCCTGGCCGCAGCCGGCATCATTGCGGTAGGCGCAGGTGCGTTTATCTATAGCAGTTGGGATGGAGCGGCTTCCGGCTTTATCGACCCTTCGGATCGAACTATGGTCATGCAGGGCAAAGCCATATATACCAACAACTGTGCGGCTTGCCACGGCGCAAACATGGAAGGTCAGCCAGACTGGCGGGTACGCCTGCCCAGCGGCAGGCTGCCTGCGCCGCCTCATGACAAGACGGGACATACTTGGCATCACCCTGACAGGTTGTTGGTCGATATCGTGAAGAACGGTCTGGTACCCGGGAAAACCGCCCCGCGCGGCTATGAAAGCGATATGCCGGCGTATGGCAGTGTATTGTCCGATGCGGATATTGTGGCGGTGCTGGCGTACATCAAAAGCAGTTGGCCGCCCAAGGTGCTGGAAATGCAGAGGGAGATGACTTTGCAGCAGCAGAAATAGCGTAGTAAATATGGATAGGGTTCAACAGACGCCAATTTAAATTGGCGTCTGTTGAGACTATTAAAACCCGACCGGGTACCCATCCTTGCGATGATCGGATGCCGCCTGATACCCGCCAGCATCCAGCTTCATGGCAATCTGCGCACACCCGAATTCCATATCGAAACGAGGGGCCACATGCACGTCGTGTCCCTTATCGCGCAAGCCCTGTACCGTTTTCTCGGGCGTGTTCCATTCCAGCCTGACTTCGCGGTTGTCGTCCCCGACCCGCCAGCGAGGAGCATCGCTGGCTGCTTGCGGATTCTGGTTGTGATCGGCGATGCGGCAGGCCATTTGTACGTGCCCTTGCGCCTGTATGGAACCGCCCATCAGGCCGAAGCTTGCCAGCGGCTTGCCTTGGCGCATCATGAAGCCCGGAATAATCGTATGGAAAGGCCGCTTGCCTGGACCAACCTGATTGGGATGGCCGGCGCGCGTGCTGAATCCGCAGCCGCGGTTATGTAACGCAATCCCAGTACCGGGAACCACGACGCCTGAGCCGAACCCCTTGTAGTTGGATTGAATCAAGGACACCATCATGCCGTTCTTGTCGGCCGCCGTCATATAGACCGTGCCGCCTTGATGCGGGTTGCCGGGGCCAGGGTACGACGCGCGTTGCGGATCTATGGATCGAGCCCGAGCGGCCAGGTAATCGCGATCCAGCAATTGCTGAGTCATGTTCGGCCCCATTGTATCGGCGTCACCGACGTAAGCCTGCAAGTCGGCGAAGGCCAGCTTCATGGCTTCGATCTGCAGGTGTATGTATTCAGCGCTGTCGATTTCCAAGGCTGAAACGTCCAGCGTGTCCAGCATGCCAAGCGCCATGAGTGCGCCTATGCCCTGGCCGTTGGGGCCGATTTCCAGGATTTCGAGATCGCGGTATGCCATGCGTATGGGCTCGACCCAGTCAGCTCGCTGCGCCGCCAGGTCGGCTTGTGTAATCAGGCCGCCGGTTTTTTGCGCATGGTCGGCGATGGCGGCTGCCAGTTCGCCATGGTAGAAGTCATCGCCTCCGGTGCGAGCGATTTTCGCCAAGGTATCGGCCTGACCTGGGCAAATGAAACGCTCACCGGGGAGGGGCGCGCGCCCGTTCGGGGCAAAGGCGTCGGTAAAGCCCGGTTGGCCGCTGAGTTCGGCAATTTGCTGTTGCCACTGGCGATGCACCGTGGGCGAAACCAAATAGCCATCGCGGGCATAGCGAATGGCGGGCTCGAACAGGTCTTCGAAGGGCAGGGTGCCGAACCGGTCTGAAAGGGCGCGCCAACCCGAGACGCCGCCGGGCGTTGTTACGCTATCCCATCCGCGGCCAGGCATCTTGTCCAGGGAGGAAAACCGTTCTGGGGTCCAGGCGGCGGGCGCACGCCCGCTGGCGTTCAGGCCGTGGATTTCATTGCCGTCCCAGACCAGGGCAAAGAGGTCGCCACCGATACCGTTCATGCAAGGTTCGACCACAGTCAGGGCAATGGCAGTAGCCAGCGCCGCGTCGACGGCATTGCCCCCGCGCATGAACATTTGCATGCCTGCGGCACTAGCCAGCGGCTGCGATGTACTGACGACATTGTCGGCCAGCACTGGCATACGCTGTGAAGGATAAGGAAAAGACCAATAGTCGGAAGTGTGATTCATTGTTTACATCTCTAGAAAAAAATAGGCGAGTTCGCCTTACTGTGCACTGACATTTGCTGCTTTGACGACTCCGCCCCAGTATTCGTGTTCTTCGGCCACAATCTTGCCCAAGTCAGGGCCTGTTGCGTAGCGCATTTCGGCACCTTGGGCCGCCATCGATTTCTTCAGGTCGGGGTTTTTGATGACGCGCTCAAGCGCCACGGATAAGGTGTCGATGACTTGCTGTGGAGTTCCTTTAGGGGCGAACAGGCCGAACCGATTGTCGGCAACCACATTCTTCACACCTGCTTCAGCCAAGGTAGGAACGTCCGGCAACAGGCTGACTCGCGAGGAGGAAGCTACTGCCAAATACTTCAGTTTTTTCCCACTAGCCAAAGGCATGGATCCGGTAACGCTGTCGAACATCATGCTGGCCGCACCATTGACCACATCCGGCAACGCCTGGACGCTGCCTTTATAGGGGACATGCGTCATCTGCAGTTTGTTCTGGGCGACAAACAGTTCCGACTCCAGGTGTGACAGCGTTCCCACCCCTTGAGAGGCGTAGTTGTATTCGCCGGGCTTGGCCTTCAGATAAGCAAGCAGCTCCGTCACGTTATTGACGGGCAGGGTGGCGGGCACGACCAAGGCATGGGGCACGAACCCGATAAGCCCAATGGGAATAAAGTCTTTGGTCAGGCTAGCTGCTTGGTCCTTATATATTGAAGCGGCAATTGCCTGATTAGTGGTGGCAGCAAAATACAAGGTATAGCCATTAGGCGCTGCGCGGGCCGCGCCGGATAAGCCGATTGCACCGCCAGCGCCGGGGCGGTTTTCGACCACAACTGACTGCCCCAATTC
>DATJCP010000081.1:0-2085 GCA_035514715.1 Candidimonas sp. | reverse complement strand
GCAGGCTTGGGCGGGGCATTCTTTGCGGCTCGTCAGGGGCTGGTCAATCCAGAGTCCTTTACCTTCATGGAGTCGGCGCTGATCCTGGCCATTGTGGTGTTGGGCGGCATGGGTTCTCAGGTCGGGGTCATTCTGGCCGCTATCGTGCTTACTGTCGTGCCTGAAATTGCGCGCGAATTCGCAGAGTATCGAATGTTGATTTTTGGATTGGTGATGGTGTTAATGATGATGTGGCGGCCACAAGGACTGTTGCCCGTTAAACGTCCGCAAGTGGAGCTTAAAGCATGAGCGAAGGATTGCTGAAAGTATCCGGCCTTACCATGCGGTTTGGCGGCCTGTTGGCTGTCGATCAGGTGGCGTTCGAGGTAAAGCGCGATGAAGTGTTTGCGATTATCGGGCCCAACGGCGCAGGCAAGACAACCGTGTTCAATTGCGTCGGCGGTTTCTACAAACCGACTACGGGCGATATCACCATGGATGGCAAGCCTATTACCGGTTTGCCCAGCCATAAGGTGGCGCAACAAGGCCTGGTGCGCACTTTTCAAAACGTGCGTTTGTTCAAGAACCTGACGGTGCTTGAAAACTTGTTGGTCGCACAGCACACGCATATCCAGACAGGCCTGCTGCAAGGGCTGTTCAAGGTGCCGTCTTATCGCAAGTCGGAAAAAGAAGCCTTGCAACGAGCCGTCGAATGGCTCGATTTCATGGGCATCAGGCAGTATGCCAATCGCGAGGCCGGCAACCTGGCCTATGGTCACCAGCGCCGCCTTGAAATTGCCCGCTGCATGATTACCAAGCCGCGTCTGCTTATGCTGGATGAGCCCGCCGCAGGCCTTAATCCACAGGAAAAACGCGACCTTCAACAATTGATTGACCAGTTGCGCAAAGAGTTCGATGTGGCGGTATTGCTGATCGAACACGATATGAGCCTGGTCATGGGCGTATCGGATCGCATCATGGTCATGGAGCACGGCAAGCCAATTACTACAGGCCTGCCTGCCGATGTTCGTGCTGACCCTCGTGTCATCAAAGCTTACCTGGGGGAAGAATAAGTGCTTAAGCTCCAAAACGTACATACTTACTATGGTGCCATTCAAGCGCTTAACGATGTGTCGGTTGAAGTCAATAAGGGTGAAATCGTTACTCTGATTGGTGCCAATGGCGCAGGAAAAACCACTTTGCTCATGACGGTTTGCGGGTCGCCGCGTGCGCGCAGCGGCACGGTGTCTTTTGAAAATGAAGACATCACGCAAGCCGAAACGCATACCATTATGCGCAGGGGCATAGCTATTTCGCCCGAAGGGCGTCGGGTTTTTCCAGACCTTACCGTTGTCGAAAACCTGAAGATGGGCGGTTTTTTTCTCACCGCCCGGGAAATCGAAGATGGCGTGGATCACGTTTATACGTTGTTTCCACGCTTGAAAGAGCGTTCGAACCAGCGCGCCGGCACCATGTCGGGCGGCGAGCAGCAAATGCTGGCCATAGGGCGCGCGCTGATGACCAAGCCTAAGCTATTGCTGCTTGATGAACCTACCTTGGGTTTGGCGCCTCTTATCATTGCCCAGATCTTCGAGATTATTCGTACCATCCGGCAGCAAGGCGTAACGGTGTTCCTGGTTGAACAGAACGCCAATAAAGCACTACAGGTGGCTGATCGCGGTTATGTTCTGGAAACAGGCAAGGTCGTGCTGGCCGACACTGGCGCCAATTTGCTGGTCAATGATGACGTGCGCAAAGCATATCTGGGCGCATAAGGTTGTCTGTTGGGTTACGTGCGCTTCGCGAGCTAATCCAGCAAACAAGACGGCAACATAAAAGGGCCGCAAAGGTTTTATCCTTTGCGGCCCTTTTCGTTATTAAGACAAGCCTTGCGCTTTCAAGGCCGCCTTAACGCCAGCATCGGTTTCCATGCTGGCTGAAAACGCTTTTAAGTTCGCCAGGTGGGCGATATCGAGGCTCTTGGCTTTGGCCCAGCGCAAGATCGTGTACAGGTAAGGGTCGGCAATAGAGCGCGTACCTGTAATCCATTGCTTCCCTTCCAGCTGTTTGTCGATAACGCTGAACAATTGCACCAGCTTGGCAGCC
>DATJCP010000080.1:0-7941 GCA_035514715.1 Candidimonas sp. | reverse complement strand
TATCTACTCTAACTTCAAGAAGCAAAGAGTTAAAGCCGATGTTTGAGAGCTCTTTTATGCTAAATTCTAAAAGATTTTGATCAACCGATGGGCGTAATCAACTAAATTGGCAAAAAATACGCTACGTAGGCAAGCTGATTGATGAGCTCGAAAAAGGAAAAACGGTTGAAAGCACTTTGCGGCAATAACTCGTTTTTCCTTAAGGAGCGACAGCGATCAGAATCTATAAGTTGCGCTGGCCACGATAGAGCGGCGCGAGCCATACCAGCAATCGCCTCGGCTCAGGCACGTGCTGACGTAGGTTTTGTCGAACAGATTGTTGGCGTTGATTGCATAGCGCCACGATGGCGTTTCGTAGGCCAGCATGGCATCGACCAGGGTAACGCTGGGTGTTTTGGGCGCAGCACCGTCCTGGAAATCGCCCAGCCAGCGGACGCCGGCGCCGGCTGACAGGCCGGTTACGTTGCCGATGGCAAAGCGGTATTTTCCCCAGACTGAAGCCTGGTGCTTGGGCATGCCTTCAAGCTGGTAGTCCAGATCAATGTAGTTATAGCTGGCAATCAGGTCGAACTGACGGCCAATTTCAGTCTTTAGCTCTAACTCGATACCGCGATTGCGAGTCTTGCCAACTTGTGCCTGCTTGGTCGGATTGGCCGGATCATCGATCAGTCGGTTTTCTTCCTGCAGCGTGTAGGCTGCAGCATTGACCATCAGACCGCCATCGGCAGATTCATACTTGATGCCTGCTTCGACCTGCTTGCCACGGATAGGAACAAACGATGAGCCCCACGCATCACGGCCAATTACCGGTGTAAACGATTCACTATAGCTTAGGTAAGGTGAGAGGCCGTTGTCGGCGGTGTACATGACGCCCAGGCGCTTGGACGTGGCGCGGCTGACCTGGTCTGTGTCCTCGACGATGTTTTTAGAGCGGTCTAGTCGTAGCCCCGCCACTGCAATCCAGTTGCCGTAACGCAGTTGATCCTGCAGATAGACGCCCATGTCGCGCTGGCGCGCCGTTGGGTAGTGGTCCGTGAAGGCAGGCGGCGTGTAGGCAGGGTAGATCGTGTTATAGGCGTCGATCAGGGGCACCGTGTCCGGTGATTCAAACGCAGATACTTTGTCTTCGCTGGAGTAGGTAACATCGAAGCCGAACAGCACCTGGTGCTTGATGGCCCCGGTATTGAACGTGCCTTCCAGATGCTGGTCCGCCGATGCCATTTTCACGGTGGTAATCGTGCCGTCCGCGTAACGGCTAAGCAGGCGCTTGTTGATAGGATCCGCCGGCCAGCCATCGGCGCCGTTAAACGCGTTGGCGTACAGGCTGCGGTAATCAACCTTGTTGTGAGACCAGCGCGTATTCTGGCGTACCGTCCAGTTTTCGTTGAAGGCGTGCTCGAAACTCCAGCCTATGGCGCGACGACTTGAGTTGTAGCGATCCCAATCAGGGTCGCCGATAAAGGTATCGGTGGGAATTTGGCCGTTCGGATTGGGCAGGGCAACGCCTTCCCAGGGAAAGAACTGTGCCGTAGATCCTGACTTGTCCTCTTGCAGCAAGGCCCGCAAAGTGAACGATGTGCGGGCGGAGGGTTGCCATGTCAGTGACGGAGCAAGCACCCAGCGATCGTCCGGCACATGTTTCACTTGTGTATCTGAAAGGCGGCCCAAGGCGACGACGCGGTACAACCATTCGCTGTCCTCATCGATTGGACCGGTGAAATCAGCCTGGACCTGCCGGCGGTTGTGCGAACCATACGACACGCCGATCTCGCGCATGGGTTCGGCCAGCGGGCGCTTGGTGACCATATTGACCACGCCGGCCGTGCTGCCCTGGCCATACAGCATCGATGAGGGGCCGCGCAGTACCTCTATGCGTTCCAGCGTGTAGGGTTCGGTGCGCGTGCCGCTGGTGTACCAGTTGTAGTTGCTGCGCAGGCCATCCAGGAATACAGAGGGTTCCGAGCCGCGGATGCGGAAGTTGTCGGAGCGGGAATCAAGGCCGTATGCATCCGAGCGGACGCCTGCTGCATAGTTGAGCGCGTCCTGCAGGCTGGTTGCGCCCCGATCCTGGATCTCTTCGCTGGTGACCACGGTCACTGACTGCGGGGTTTCGCTTAGCGGCGTGTTGGTTTTGGTGGCCGAGATAGAGCGCCTGGCGATATAGCCGTCCACCGGTTCGAAGGGCGATTCCGGTTGCGCGGTGACGGTAATCGGGGCCAGTGTGCGTGTATCGCCTTGTGGGCCTGGCGATGCGACCTGAGCCGAGGCGACCGGTATGCCCCCCGCCAATGAATACGAAAGCCAACCCGTTGCGGCGAGCGCACGCACGGCCGGCCGGGTCAATATCTTGCACGGCATATAAATCCTCTTCCTATTTTTCGTTGAGTTCACATCGGCTTGTTGTTGTGTCGGACTCACGGTCCTTATCGTCGTGGAAACAACCAGAACCAGACACCAGCCACAACCGGCGCGGCAAGCGCCACCCAGGCCAGCCAGTGCCAAATGTCCACGCCCAGCAGCGCGGCCAACAAGCCAAAACAGGTGAGAACTCCAAGTACTCCAGGCGCGCCCCACAGGCGCCACATGGCGGCATATTGTTTTGTTGCCATCATGACCTCGCGGGAGTTGGGCTGGCCGAGAACTCGCGCGCCATCCGTTCGATACGGGCGTCATTCGCCTTGCGGCGCGCGATCCATAGATACAGGCCGCTGACCAGCACTACGATAGTCAGTAGATCAAGCAGCGCCCAGATCACCTTGAGGGGCATGCCGCCGTAATCGCCAAAATGCAGAGGTCGCGACAGTTCCAGCAGATTCAGGTACCAGGGCGGGTGCGCTACGGCGGTGACGGAGCCGGTACCTGCATCCACCAGTACGGGGGTAAACAGGTGGCTGGTCAGTGGCGTGCTACCTTTGGTCCAGATTACGTAGTGGTGGGAGGTGGCAAAGCGGTTGCCCGGGTAACTGATGCTGACCACTTCATTGCCAGGTACCGCGCCTGCGGCTGCCGTCACAGCAGCGTCCATGGAGGTATGCTGCGAAGGGGGCGCGTCGTTGCGATACGAGGCGATCAGTTCAGCAACTTCAGTGGACTGCCATAGGCTATACAGCGGCGTGGCCAGTTCGTTGATGACGCCGGTCATGCCGACGACTGTTGCCCAGATCAGCGTGACGGCACCCAATAGATTGTGCAGGTCCAGCCACTTGAGCCGCGTGGAGCGCTGCTTGCGTACGGTGCCGAACGACAGCTTCTTCATGAAAGGGCCATACAGCACCACGCCCGAGACGATGGCGATGACGAACAACAGGCCCATAACACCCAGGAACAACTGGCCGGGCAGGCCTGCGAACATGTCTACATGCAGCGCTAGCATCAAGCCCATGAAGGTGAACTGCTCCTGAGCCACCGTATCGCCATCTTGCAGCAGCGCGCCGGTATGGGCGTCGAAGCGCATGTAATGGTGTTGTTTGGGATCGGATGCGTAGGAAGCAGACATGCCGACGTACACGAGCGGTTCATGGTCATCCATGTACACGTACTGAACCACTTCGCCGGGGTATTGCTGGCGCGCGTTCTGAACGATATTGTCGAGGCTGGTACGGGGCGTGCCTTCCGCCACTACCGCATAGGGTTTGCCGTCATCCAGCAGGTGATCGAGTTCTTCATGGAATACCAGCGGTAGCCCAGTAATACAGATCACCAATAGGAATAATGTGCATATCAGGCTGGACCATTTATGGACCCAGTACCAGGATTTGAGCGACGCGGCGGCCGTCACGCCACATGCTCCGCTCTGAAAAGGGCGCTATAGCGTCCTGCAAGTTGTTGCATCTTAATGCTGCCCAAAATTTGCATATATTGATAATAGGAATCGTTCCTATTCTAGTTTCTATTAAATTTAAGTGTCAATAAAAAGTTTTTTAGATGTTGGATAGAGATGAGGGGATCGGGGCCGCGAGCGGAAACGATGTACGCCCCAAACAAGGGCGCTGCACCATACTCACCCTATTTTCAGGCGTAGTGCCTCAGTCGCTTTGTGTACTTATTATTGGCTGATGAGCGCTGCTTTTCTCTATTAAAACAAGCGCATATAACTGATTGCTTCTTGGCTTCGGTACTTGCTCATGACTTGGCATGAGCTTTGCTTAAAGAAATAAGGTCGCTTACGTCAGTTAAGTCTAATGAGCAAGGAAGAAGTAGCTATGAAAGCAAGGTACCCCAGCGCGAAATCTGTTGTCCTGTCTACTGGCACTCGTAATGCCGCTGACATGTCCGTAACACGCAGAGCCATTCTGAACACACTCTGCGGCATTGCCCTGGCCGGCGGCATGGGGCTGGCATTCAGTGCCAGCGCCGCCTACCCTGAACGCACCATTGAGGTCATTATTTCGTTTCCCCCTGCGGGTGCGACCGATGCCTTGGCGCGTGCGGTCGGGCAACGCCTTTCTGAACATCTCGGGCAAACGGTAGTGGTGCAGAACCGGCCAGGAGCAGGCGGAGCGATCGGTTTGGCGGCTGCCGCTCGTGCACAAACCGAGGGCTATAACTTATATCTGGCCGCAACAACGAATCAAGCCATTGCTGCTGCGATCTATCCGAAACAGGAAGCGAACCTTCTAAAGGACTTTGTACCCATCGGGCAAGTGGGTTTTGCGCCGCATGCGCTGGTCGTGCCTGCATCCCTGCCGATAAAGACCGTCGGTGAATTGCTTGCCTACTTGAAGGAAAAGCCGGGCACCTACAACTTTGCGTCCCAGGGAACAGGTACCTTATCGCACCTGGAGTCTGAATTGTTCGTTGCCAGTAATCAGTTGGACGTGGTGCACATCCCGTATAAAGGCAGTGCGCAGGCCTTGCCTGATGTGGCCAATGGTTCCTCGACGATGATGTTCGACAGCATTACGGGTTCTATGCCTATGGTGCAGGCCGGTAAGGTTAGGTACCTGGCTGTTGCGTCGGCAACCCGAGCCAGTTTGCTGCCAGATGTGCCTACGTTGGCAGAAGCTGGAGTCGAGAATGTTGTTGCCGACAATATGTTTGGGCTTTTCGCACCAAAAGGTGTCCCGGTAGAGGTGCTCGAGAAGTTGTCGACTGCGCTGGAAACGGTGCTGGCGGAGCCTGAGTTAAAAGCCCGGCTTGCAAAGCAAGGCTCCGAGCTTAGCTATGCGCCAGCCCAGGCGCTTGGCGAAATAATTACTGAAGAGCACCGCTATTGGGCCGGGGTGGTGAAAAAGGCAGATATCAAGTCCCAATAGAGTATTGCGCTCTTTGCCAGATGGGTATTCCCGCCGCTTATTCAGCCAACACATCCAATACATGCTGCGTAGTTGGTTCGATTGGGCCCGCGCGATGCGCAATACCCAGTTGTCGCCACAAAGCTGGGCGCACAGGGCGCATCGTGATGCGCTCATCTGGAACCGGCGAATCAGCCTCGTGCGGCAGCAAGGCTGCGCCATATCCTGCGGCGACCAGGCTTTTTATGGCATCGTTGTAGTTGAGCAGTATGCGTGCTTGCGGCTGCAGTCCGGCGCCAGTAAACCATTCGGTCGTGACCCGTGACAACTGCGTGTTGGCATCATTAAGAATCAGCGGGCGGTTGGCCAGCCACGCTGGTGTCACGCGGGCGGGCTGATCCCAGCCCGATGGGAGAAAGGCCATGATCGGATCGCGCCGCCAAGGGCGCAGTTTCAGGCCCTTGATGGGCGCTTGCGGCAGCGCCACCAGGCCTATATCCAATGTGCCCGCCATGAGCCGGGCCAGCGACTCTTGGGAAGTCAGCACCATAACCTGCACGTCGATATCGGGGTGGCGGAGACTTAACTTGTTCAGCGCTTGGGGCAGCAAGTACGCAATGGCGCCGGTCGAAGCGCCCAGCCTCACGCGACCAGCCAGACCCTGCGCTTGGCGTACAACATCATCCAGGGCTTGGTCCGCATCTGCCAAAAGACGGCGGGCATGCTCCAGCAAAGTTTCGCCGATGGCGGTGGGGTGAATTTGGCCACGTTTGCGCGACAGCAGCGGGGCGCCGATGCGCGCTTCCAGGTCTTTGATGTGCAGGCTTACCGTGGGTGGGGCCAAGTTCAAAGTGCGTGCCGCTTTGGCGAACGAACCCAATTCTGCAATTACCAACAAAGTACGCAACCGGTCCAGATTGATTTCGCGCATTGATAAGCCAAGTTCAGAATTTATGAATTAGATGGTCATTATATTCAACTTTTCTTTTCTTTAAGCATGGCCGAAGATGAAGGCCTCAACACCTTCACCCTATGAGATTGCCATGAGCCAGCCTATTGTTTTTATTGACGGAGACCAGGGTACGACTGGTCTGCAAATTCATGCTCGGTTAAGCGGACGAACTGATTTACGTCTTCTTACCTTGCCTGATGCCGATCGCAAGGATCCCCAGTGTCGTGCTGAAGCTATCAATGCCGCCGACATTGCGATTTTGTGCTTGCCGGACGAACCAGCTCGTGACGCTGTAAGAGCAATCAACAATCCGTCGGTACGCGTTATTGATGCGAGCTCCGCCCATCGCACGCAGGACGGCTGGGTTTATGGGTTTGCGGAAATGGACAGAGGTCAGGCCGAGCGCATTGCACATGCCAAGAGGGTGAGCAATCCGGGTTGTTATCCTACCGGCGCAATCGGGCTGCTTTGGCCCTTGGTGAAAGCCGGGTTGATTCCAGCGGATTATCCGGTTTCGGTGCATGCCGTCTCGGGCTATTCAGGGGCGGGGCGGGCGGGTGTTGAACTGTATGAGCAATCTGGTTCGGTTGCGGGGCCTGCCTTCCACGTCTATGGGCTTGGGCTGGCCCATAAGCATGTTCCAGAGATCCAGCATCACGCGGGCTTGTCGCAACGTCCCTTCTTCGTTCCCGCGTATGGTGCTTTTCGCCAGGGCATAGTGTTGACCATTCCGCTGCAGTTGCGTCTGCTGCCTTCCGGCGTGAGCGCCAAGCTTCTGCATGAGGGCCTGCTGAGCCATTACGATGGATCGACGCATGTGCAGGTCATGTCGCCAGAATGGGCCGCCGCAACGACGCATCTGGATCCTGAGGCGCTCAATGGCAGCAATGATCTTAGCCTGGCGGTTTTTGCAAATGAGGCGCAAGGACAGGTGCTGCTGACGGCGGTATTCGATAACCTTGGCAAGGGCGCTTCCGGGGCCGCAATGCAGAATCTGGATCTGATGCTGGGGGCGATTTGATAAGTGTCGAGGAGTACTATTAACCAGGAACTAACGCAAGGAGTGATCCCATGGTTACCAAAGCTTATGGCGCCTACGCCGGCAACAAGCCGCTCGAAGCCATCGATGTGACACGCCGCCAGCCCGGTGCGCATGACGTTCAAATTGATATTGCCTATTGTGGCGTGTGTCATTCGGACCTGCACCAGGTTCGCTCTGAATGGGCCGGCACGATTTATCCCTGTGTGCCTGGTCACGAGATTGTCGGTCACGTAACTGCCGTTGGCAGCGGGGTCGCCAAGTTCAAAGTGGGCGACACCGTAGGCGTTGGCTGCATGGTGGATAGTTGTCAGCATTGTTCTGCTTGCGATGAGGGGTTGGAGCAGTATTGTGATCACGGCACCATCTTTACCTATAACTCACCGATCGCAGATCCTCCGGGCCATACACTAGGCGGCTACTCGCAGCGTGTGGTGGTCAATCACAAGTTTGTGTTGAAAATCACCCACCCCAAAGAGCAGCTTGCCGCAGTCGCACCGCTGCTTTGCGCGGGCATCACGACCTATTCGCCGCTTCGTCACTGGAAGGCAGGGCCGGGAAAAAAGGTGGGGGTCGTGGGCATTGGCGGGCTTGGGCATATGGGTATCAAGCTGGCGCATGCCATGGGGGCGCACACCGTCGCCTTGACTCATTCCGAAAGCAAACGCGCGGATGCCATGGCCCTGGGCGCTGATGAAGTGATCGTGTCGCGAAAC
>DATJCP010000079.1:0-4473 GCA_035514715.1 Candidimonas sp. | reverse complement strand
CCCATGCGCAAAGCCATGGCCTTGCCTTGGTTCTCTGCCAGGTGGATGATCCGTAGCCGGGAATGTTCGACCGTAAGGCGGTCGAATAGGGCGGCGGTGCCGTCGGTGGAGCCATCATTGACTGCAATGACTTCGATATTGGGATATTCCTGCGCCAAGGCCGCCAGTATGGTGTCCTCGCCGTGATCTTCCTCGTTGTAGCAAGGAATGATGATGGAGATCAGAGGGTTGCCGGGAAACTGGGGAGGTCGGTACGGTCTCCATTGCCACTTGCGTTCCCATTGAAACCAGAAGTACAAGCCGCCTGCCATCCATATGCCCGACATGAACAATGGATAGAAAAAGACGAAGTTGAGCAATACGCTGCTAGTCAGTATCAGCGTAAGTCCGAAGGGGGCGCCCAGTGCAATGCACAGCACCAAGAATGCGATGAGTCTATCGATCATGGAAGGGATACCAGGCATTGGAGATGGCCGGCCGGATAATCTCCAGACGGGGCTGATTCTTCGTGAAGTCGTCGGGGTAATAGCCGAAGCTGCGAGCTCCACTTAATTGCAGGCGCTTTAGCCAATGCGCCATCAATTCCGAATCCACATGGCCGGAGTCTTCCTGGCCGGCAGAGGGGCGCCAGTCCCGGCCTTGTATTTCGAATACGGTTTTGTTCAATGCACCAGGCCGGGCGGCAACAGTTTTGACCAGTTTTTCCAGCCAGGCATCGGCCTGGTCTTTAGGAATGTTTTCCATCCATGGCATGGCCATGGGAGCGGTCCAGTCATAGGCGGCGAGGAAATCGTCCAGGTTTTGGGCAAACCAGGTCTCGCTTTGCGGGTTCAGGATAGGTTCGGCATAAATGTTGCGCGCGGTCTTGATGTACGGGCCGCGTATATCGCGCACGTGTTGGGCGAGCGTCTTGGTGAAATCGGTCAGGTATTGACTTTTATAACGAGTCCAGCGCTGCAGAGTGGCTGGGTCGGCCCGCAGTTCCTTTATGCTGCCTGGCAGCCCGGCTGCCTTATAGGCAGCCAGCGCTTCAGGTCCCGCGTCTTCGAAATCTGACAGAACGGCATCATCATGGAAAAGAATGCCGTTGAAAAGCGCATGGCTGGCTAAGTCTTCGTATAGGTCTATGATTTGCCGGCGGGCAACCGGGTCAAAAGGTGATAGGCGCCGATATTGATTAGGGGCGACAGCTGTTACCTGGCTTTCAGGATTCCACCTTGTCACGCGTGCGATAGAGGGGGCCAAGTCAAAGCTCAATACCGGCATCCAGGCGTATACGTCGACAAAGGCGCGACTTTTCAACTGCCAGGCAGCGCGATTGAATAAATCGGCGCGCATCGGGAGGTGGCGATTAGGAAAATAGACTGATTTCACCAGTCCGTCCCCTTTTGGGTCGGCAAACGCCTGTAAAAAAACGGTGGTGATTTTCATGTCGGCAATGCGCTGCACCAACTCGCCCAGATTGCGATCCATTTGCGCGGGATCCGGATCGTATACATAGTCCAGATCGACATGCGCAACACGCATGGTCTGGGTGTTTTCCATAACCATGCTGGTGTTGGCGAAGTTGCGTAGCGAGGGGTCGTTTGACACCAGCACGCGCGGGGTATTGGTCAAGTCGTCAACCGAAGCCAATCCCGAGTCCAGCGTCAGCATTAATGGATAGCCATTTTGAGAAATAATCTTCAACGCGACGCCGCTGGCTGCGCCGTAAGGCCATACCCACACCCTGGGGCGCTTGCCTGTTACCTGGAGAATTTTTTCTGTTATTTTGTGAACATCATTGGTGATGCGTGTTCGATAGGCCGCATCGGTTTCGTATTGTTTCGTGTCGCTATCGTAAGCATGTGCGGCAGCCGCAGGCAGCAGATTGCCTTGTGGATTGGCAGGAATGCCGTAATGCAGGTTATAGGTATGAGAAGCGATTTCCACCAGGCCGGAGCGCGACATTTCCCTGACTTGTTTCCACGTAAGAAAGCGCTCGCGTTCGGTCAGTTTTCCTCCAAAATCGACCATTTGATCATCTGGCGTATCCAGCCAGGCGCCTACGGGGGCCAGGACGGCGGGCCATTTGTAGGCCTGGAGCAGAGGGTAGACTCGGGTGTAAAAACTGCGGTAGCCGTCATCGAAGGTCAGGAGCAATGCTTTTTCAGGCAGCTGCGGGCCTCCGCGGCTGGCGGCAAGAATTTGGTCCACAGTTATTGGTTGATAGCCGTTCTCTCTGAGCCACGCGAACTGTTCCTCCAGATGTTCCGTTTTTACGCTGACATAAATCTGGTCAGGATCGTTGTCTTCCACATCGTGGTAGGCCAGGACCAGGTATTTATTGGCAGGCCACGGTTGGTTAAAGCTATGGCGTGGGCGTAGTTCGGGAGCGACGAATGCCGGAATATCTTTAGCGCAACCCGTCAAGAGAGCAAGAAAGCATAGAAGGAAGGCCAATGTGCGTGTGGGAAAAAGAGAAGTAAACATTGCAGCTCTCTAAAAACGGAAGTTCATTTCAAGCATGATGCGCACCTCGCGCTCGCGTTCACCGTCATAAGGCCGGCTGGTACCGATGACTGTGCCGCCAATGTCAAACCGATTGTTGTAGCGGTAGCGCATGCCATAACCCAGTGCGCCTATGGCGCCGCTACTGAATCCTTGTTGCATATACACACCTGCGCCCAGCAGAAAGTTTTGTTCCCAAACGGTTTCATAGTTGCGATACAAGGTATGCGTTAGATTGACCATCGGTAGGATTTCCAAGTCTGAGCGTGGGTTGAAATAGGGAACGTCCTCCAGCGAGTTATGCGATGCTGCAATATTGAGTTGAAGATCTGCCTTGAGCTTGGGGGACGTGTAGACCCGCTCTTGTCCTGAAACGAGCAGCGCAAGGCGTTTATTGCCATCGCTGAAGCGTGACGGTGATAGTGCAAACGTCCATTCTCGGAACTCGTTTGCACGCCAGCGTACAAAGGCGCCCAGACTGTTGGAGGAAATCCCATTGCGCAGGGCGCGCAGCGGCGTTTCACGCGAACGTAATGCCGCTGTGGCGCCGACTTGCCAATGATCGTCCAGGTCATAGGCTGCCGAGGCGCGAACCCCGGGCTTAGTTCCGTAACCATAGTTATTAGTGGACGCCTCCAATTCTGCTGTCAGATCGCGGCCGCGCCATTCAACCCCGGTACGCAACCAGCGGTAATAGCCCTTGCCTTCCTCGAAATCGCCAGTGGCGTAACCGCCGCCGCCGAAAACCCGCCAGTTGTAGTCCAATGGCGCGGAGTACAGAACGGTATCGATATCCCAGTCGCCACTGCCGATGACGGGGCTGTCTGACGCAATGCCGCGATTAGTCGTGATTCTTAGTTCGGCTTTATTGTGGGTATCCCATCTTCGCGTCAACTCGTTGGTGGGTTTTTCTTCGGGAAACCGTCGGCTTAAATCCTGCGTGAGCAGATCGGCTTGGCGCCATTCCTGCAGGTCAATGGCTGTGATGCCTTGTCCGGCTTCCGTTTCTATAGCCCTTGGCTCCAGGACTTCTGCCATTTTGAGTTGCTTTTCAGCTTTTCTGGGCAACTCGCGGCTCCTGTATACATTGGCCAGCGCAACGCGCAGGCCAATGTTGCTGGGTGCATTGCTCACCAGCTCTTCTAGCCGGCTTTGCGCAGCTGGGGTGTCGTCGACATAGAAAAGCCCAAGGGCAGCGGTTTGTTCTGAATAAAGATGCAAGTCATTCGGTATATTTAAAGGGACTCCTTTTATGTGGCGCCATGTTGGTTGCTCAGCCCGGGCTTGCTCAATAACGTGAACCGACTCATCGAATTGCTCGCTTTCAATCAGCGAGTAATACAAGCCTGTTTCATTTTCCAGGCGTTCGCCAGGGCTATCCAGGCGGGCACTGCCATCTGTCAAGGTTTGCCGATACAAATTGGCAGCGGCTTGTGGCTGACGCAAATAAAGGTAGGCGGAGGCCACATCGTTCAATATGTAGCGCGGCACAACAACGCCTTCGGCTTGCAGGGCTTCGTAGCTATCGACTACGTCTTGCATGCGCATGCGCACCCTTAGTGCCTGGAGGCGATCAATACGAATACGTAAAAGCTCTGAATGTGCCCCGGGCCCCAAGGCTGTCCACTCGGGGATAAGACGGTCGTATTCAGCCAGCGCACGGTCGGCGATCTCGAACCTTTCGGCTTCCTGCCTGGTTGGCAGTGAGGCTAATCGTGATAGTTCGGCCGCATAATCGGCTTGAAGGTTGCGTATTTCCTTATCGCTTAATAGTCCGGGAGTTTGCTTGGCGATATCCAGTGCAGCCAAAGGAAGTCCGGCATGAGTAAGGGACTCAACATATTCGCGATTGACGTATTTTTTTTTCGGAGCCAGGCCACGGGCCTGGTCGGCTTCCTGCAGGGCAGCGTAGGGCGAACCGCTACTTTTGTAGGCATAGGCCAGCGCCAGGCGTAGATCGGTTTCGCCAGGGTGTTTATCGAC
>DATJCP010000078.1:0-10670 GCA_035514715.1 Candidimonas sp. | reverse complement strand
GTTCAAGGACGACTACGATCGCAATCAGCCTTTGTGGCGCATACTGCCTGACTTCTGCAAGCAGCATCGCATGTACGAAAAGATGGGCATGCGCGATCTTTGCCAGCAAATTCACGAAACCTATCGCAAGTACGACTTGGCTCGCCTGACGACGGAAGTTTATTTAAGCGACATGGTGCCGGCGATGAAGCCGTCCGACGCATACGCCAAGATGGCTCACCGCGAAGCGGAGCGGGTGTCTATCGACAATCTGGAAGGCCGTGTCACAGGTGTGCTGCTTACGCCTTACCCTCCCGGCATTCCACTGTTGATTCCTGGCGAACGCTTCAATAGCCGCATTGTTAATTACCTGCAATTTGCGCGTGAATTCAACGCCAGGTTCCCCGGGTTTGAAACCTATGTCCACGGCCTGGCGCATGATCTCGACGAGAACGGCAACGACAGGTATTACGTTGACTGTATTAAGGAAGAATAGCGCGCGTGGCTAGCAGTTTTGATGTAGCCGTTATTGGCGCAGGGGCGGCGGGCATGATGGCCGCCGCTGTCGCCGGGCAGCGCGGCCTGCGCGTGGTGCTGATCGATCACGCCGAAAAATTGGCGGAGAAAATCCGTATTTCTGGCGGAGGGCGCTGTAACTTCACCAATATCGGCACAACGCCCGCCAATTTCCTGTCGCAGAATCCGAATTTTTGCCGGTCGGCGTTGTCAGCCTATACGCCGCGCGACTTTATCGACTTGGTAGAGAAGCACGGCATACGGTGGCATGAAAAGCACCGCGGACAGTTGTTTTGCGACGAGTCCAGCGAAGATATCATCGCCATGCTTAAGCGCGAGTGCGACGATGGGCGCGTGGCGTGGCGCATGCCTTGTTCGGTAAAAGAAATCGTACGCGATCAGGACGCTTTCTTGTTGCGCACCAGCCAGGGCAATATTGTTGCGCGCCAGTTGGTGATGGCGACAGGCGGCATGGCGATTCCCCAGTTGGGGGCAACCGATTTTGCGCTGGGCATAGCGCGGCAGTTTGGCCTGAAAGTCGTTGAGCCCAGGCCGGCGCTGGTGCCATTGACGTTCGACGCACAGGCTTGGCAGCCTTTTTCGGCGCTGAGCGGTGTTGCGCTGGAAGTCTCGGTAAAGAATGATGCCGCAGGCGCGCACGCGTCAGCCGCTCAGGCTGCCGGCAAGCGCAAGTCGTCGGGCGGGTCTGCGTCACGGCAAACCGAGTTCCTGGAGGACCTGCTGTTTACGCATCGAGGCTTGTCGGGTCCCGCCATTCTGCAGATATCCAGTTTCTGGGATCCGGGCGAACCAATACATGTAGACTTGGCGCCGCACCAGGACCTGGAGCGCGATCTCTTGGCGGCCAAACCAGGCAGCCGCCAGCAGCTAAGCACGGTGCTGGCCGGCCTGTGGCCCAAGCGCCTGGCGGATCAGTGGCTGGCAAGCATCGATGGCCTGGGTCACGATGCGGGGTCGCTGCGTCTAGCCGATGTGCCAGATAAGCTGCTGCGTCGTCTTGCTGAACGCATTCATACCTGGACGCTGGTGCCTAACGGTACGGCTGGGTATAAAAAAGCGGAAGTCATGCGGGGCGGCGTGGATACGCGCGCCCTTAACCAGAAAACCATGGAAACCAATACGGTGCCTGGCCTTTATTTTGTGGGCGAAGCCGTGGACGTGACAGGATGGTTGGGCGGTTATAACTTCCAGTGGGCTTGGGCCTCGGGCGTTGCTTGCGGGCGGGCGTTGTCTTAATCGGGTGCTGGTTCGCATCCCATGGGATACGCCATATGCTTGATATGGTCGCGGACAATATTCAGCAGCACCTGCGCTATTGGCGTTAATCCATAGTGCGCGTGTGTGATCAGGCACAGCGTGCGCTTGACTATCGGTTGCTCCAGCAACGTAAAGGATAGGCCTTCCCCCAGCACTCTGCCGGCCGCCAGGGCCGGTAATACGGCAACCCCCATGCCGCAACGCACCAGGGCTGCTTGTGAGGTTGTGCTTGAGGCCTCGTAGAACGGCGCGGTGATTTCCCTTGGTAAATCTATTCGGCTGCGCAATAGGCTAAGAATGCCGGTTTCGTCGACCAAGCCTATTTGCTTGCGGCCGATAAGCTGGTCCCAGCAGGCTTTCCCTTTTTTTCTTGCCACCCATTTTTCCGTGCTTGGGTACAAGATCCCGAACTGATCTATCAGGCAGGGTTCGAATAGTAATGAGGGATCTTCCAGCCAGCGGCTGGTGAGGCCGAAGTCGGCTTCCCGGCTGGTGACTAGCTCCTGGATCTGACGAGAGTTGTCGTCGCGTAGATTGATGCGTATGCCAGGGTACTGCTGGCTGAACTTCAGCACAGCCTGGGCAAGAAGTTCGGTAATGGCTGACGGCGCCGCTGCGATAGTCACTTGCCCGCGCTCTAGCGCGCCGTAGCGCATGACATCGTCGATAGCGCCTTCGAATTCTTTCAGGATATGAATTGCGCGGGGAAGGAATTCCTTTCCGACTTGCGTAAGAGCCACCCGGCGGCTGGTTCGTTCGAATAAGACACAGCCTAAGGCATGTTCCATTTGCTGAATCAGCCCGGTCAGAGATGACTGGGTCTGGTGCATGCGCAGGCCCGCAGCCGTAAACCCACCTTCTTGTGCAACAGCAATGAAGGCATGTAAATGCTTCAGCGTAATGTACTTAGGCAGCCTATTCATTGTTATTTGAGATAGATGAATCAATAAAGACAATTTTACATGATTGATCTGCTGCGCCATAATCGGCACGAACTAATTTGCCTGGGGCTTTTGCTCTTGGGCCACTGCATAGGCACAGAATAAGATATGGCACATTCGGAACCGGTACCGGCACTGGATATATTGATTACCAATGCCTGGATCATCGATGGTTCCGGAGATCAACGCTGGCGCGGGGATGTTGGAATTGCCAATGACCGGATTGTTGCGATGGGTGATTTGCAAGCTGGCGACGTCCAGGCAAGGCAAGTGATCAACGCAAGCGGCAAGGTGGTTGCGCCAGGTTTCATCGACACGCACGGGCACGATGACTTGATGTTCATCGAAAAGCCAGGCCTTGAATGGAAGACCAGTCAAGGGGTCACTACTGTGGTCGTCGGTAATTGCGGCGTTAGTGCAGCGCCCAGGCCGCTTCCAGGCAATACGGCAGCCGCTCTCGCGTTATTGGGCGATACGGAGCTGTTCGAATCCTATCAGGCTTACTTCAAACAACTTGAATTGCTCAGCCCCATGATCAACGTTGCCGCATTGGTGGGGCATGCCAATTTGCGTCTTGCCGCCATGCAAGACCCATTGGCCAGCCCTAGCCCGACTGAGCAGGCAACGATGCAGCATCTGTTGGAAGAAGCGTTGAAGGCGGGGGTCGTCGGTATGAGCACAGGCCTGGCCTATGAGCCGGGTAGTAGGGCCGAGGAAAACGAGCTATTGGGCCTGGTCAGCGTGGCTGCGAAATATAACGGACTGCATACTAGTCATATTCGAAATGAAAGCGACGATGTCGAAGCGGCGGTCGAGGAAGTGTTGCAGCTGGGGCGGAAGTCGGGCTGCGGCACGGTGATTTCGCATCACAAGTGTCTTATGCCGCGAAATTGGGGGCGTAGCGAAGCAACAATCAAGAGCATCGACAAGTCGCGACAGGCCGGCCTGCAAGTGGCCATGGATGTGTACCCTTACAACGCAAGCTCCACGATACTGATCCCTGAGCGGGCCGAACTAATCGACGATATAAAAATTACCTGGTCTACGCCGTATCCTGACTGTGGTGGCCGGTATCTTGCCGATATAGCGCAAGAGTGGGGTTGCAGCAAGCGGGAAGCAGCCGATAGGCTTTCCCCTGCGGGAGCTATCTACTTTGCGATGGACGAAGCCGAAATGCAACGCATCCTGGCTCATCCGTGTTGCATGGTGGGTTCAGATGGCCTGCCTAATGACAGCAACCCGCATCCTCGGCTGTGGGGCAGTTTTACACGTGTGCTCGGCAAATATGTGCGCGAATGCAGACTCCTGTCCCTTGAGGCCGCGGTATCCAAAATGACGACTTTGCCAGCAACGGTATTTGGGCTGGAAAACCGGGGTCGCCTGCAAATAGGGGCTTATGCGGATATTGTGATATTCGACCCTGAAACCATTGAGGATCGGGCTGATTGGGAAAATCCAACGCTTAGCTCAGTTGGCATTACGCAGGTATTGATCAATGGGATAAGCGTATTTCCAAGTCCTCCCACACAACGGCCCGGTCGGATACTCCGGCGAGGCCATAAATAATATATTGCCTAGCGGCACGCTATCCATCCAATTTGATCCGCAACAGGAGACAACCCATGACTCACACTCGTAAACTTATCGTGGCATCCATGATGATGACCCTTGCGGCAGCATCGTTTAACACACTGGCTGCTTTCCCCGATAAAGCCATTACGCTCATTGTTCCGTTCTCGGCGGGCGGTCCTACTGACGTCGTAGGCCGAGTTGTTGCCGCCAAGGCTAGCCAGATATTGGGCGCGCAGGTTGTTGTTGAAAACCGTGCAGGGGCTGCAGGGGCAATTGGCGCCAACGCCATTGCACGTGCCAAGCCAGATGGCTATACCGTCGGACTGGCTACTGTCAGTACTCATGGAACTGCACCCAACTTGTATCCCGACCTTCCCTACGATGCGGTCAAGGATTTCACGCCCATCACGAATCTGGTTGCAAGCCCGAACATCCTGAGCGTGCATCCGAGTTTCCCTGCGCAAAACCTGAAAGAGTTTGTGGCGGAAATCAAGTCTAATCCGGGCAAATATGGTTATGCAAATGCTGGCGCGGGGGGCATCAATGATTTGGGAATGATCTGGTTCTTGCAGCGTATTGGCGGTGAGATGATAAGTGTTCCTTACCGAGGGTCCGCTCCGGCGCTTACCGATGCTGTTGGTGGGACTGTTCCCGTCATCTTTGATAATTTCCCTTCTTCTCTGCCGCATATCCTGAGCGGAAAATTGCGTGCCTTGGCAATTACCGGGAATGAGCGGAATCAGCAATTACCCAACGTACCCACTTTTAAAGATGCAGGGCAAGATGATTACGACGTAACTGCTTGGTACGGCCTTGTTGGGCCCGCAGGCTTACCGGATGATGTCCGCGAGCGGTTGGGTCAAGCGTTTTCGCAAGCTGTCAAAGATCCGGAAACAGCCAAGAAACTGACCGATGGCGGGGCCTTTCCCGTCGGCAATACACCGGCCGAATTCAGCGAGCAGATCAAGAATGAGATTGCTCGATGGAAAGAGGTGGTTGCCAAGGGCAATATCAAGCTGAACTAGGGGCTATGTTTGCGCCTATGGCGCTATCGGGCTTTCTTGCGGAAGAGTTTTAGTACTGATAGCTGCCGCTATCGGTTCTTGCTCCCGTATCAGCACAAAGATCCCGCAGGGCGGCTGAAAAACGCGCATCTACATTTCGTGGTGATATGTTTTTTCGGGCAAACAGGGCGACGGGTGACAGCGTCCAGTCGAACGAGTAAGGCACGATAGCCACTCCGGCAATTCGCACAAGCTCTTCCGCAATATCGGCAGGAACTATCGATACCGCTTTGTCGTTGCCGACGATCATTTCGCCGATCAGCTTGGATGAGTAGCTTTCCACGATAGGTGCGGGCGGACTCAGGCCGGCGCGCAGGAAAATGTCGGAAACCTGTTCTCGCATTGATGTGTTGCGTGGGCCCAGTATCCAATCCATTTCCGCCAACTCCTTCCAGTCCAGACGGCGCCGTCCCAGCCGCCCCGCCAGTCCCCGGCTGGCAATCAGCCTGGGGTGCTGGTGATACAGCACTTCATGCGTGATCCCCTGCATATTCAATGCTGTCGATGGTCGGCCGATGACGAAATCAAGGGCATGGTCGCGTAGCGAGCCAAGCAGTTGTTCGGTGGTGCCATTGTGGATGGTGACGGTCAGTTGTTGCTCTCCCGGAAGGGTGCGTTGAATCGCAGCCGACAGCAACTGACCGGCAATGAAGGGAATGGCGCCGATATGCAGGTGGGCAGCCCGGCCTGTGGCCAGCGCCTCCATGTCCAGGGTAAGAAGGTCCAGGTCGTGCAGCATTGCGCGGGCACGGGCCAGGACAACCGTGCCCAGCGGGGTTGCCGTCATGCCTCGTGCTGAACGCTCGAACAAAGGGGTGCCGAACATTTCTTCCAGGTCGGCCAGGGCGTGAGTAACGGCTGGCTGACTGGTTGCCATCTGCTCTGCCACTTTGGTGAGCGAGCCTTGCTTTTGTATTTGTAATAGCAGGGCCAGGTGCCGCATTTTCAGGCGGCTAACCAGTCGGCGAACGATGTCGCCTGACTCGAAAGATTTCATGTCTATACCTAGGTATAAGGAAAAAGTAATACAGGTATCTTAATGCTAAATAGTTAGCTCATGTTGTCTGGCTATACTGGATTGAAACAGGGGCGTTGCAAAGGGCGGCGTCAGCACCGGTATATAAAGGACACGAAAATGAGCACAGTAGACAGGCAGGCGGCGTTGGACTACCACGAGTTTCCAACCCCCGGCAAAATATCGGTTACCGCGTCCAAGCCATTAATGACCCAGCGCGACCTGGGCCTGGCCTACACGCCCGGCGTGGCAGCGGCTTGTGAAGAAATTGCCAAAGATCCCATGAACGCTTTTCGCTACACAGCTCGGGGCAACTTGGTTGGCGTCATTACCAATGGTACGGCGGTCCTGGGCCTGGGTAATATCGGTGCTCTCGCATCCAAGCCTGTGATGGAAGGCAAGGCGGTATTATTCAAGAAGTTTGCCGGCCTGGATGTCTTCGATATTGAAATCAACGAGACTGATCCTGATAAATTGGTCGATATCATTGCCGGGCTGGAGCCGACCTTTGGTGGCATCAATCTAGAAGACATCAAGGCGCCTGAGTGCTTCGAGGTCGAGCGCAAGCTGCGCGAACGGATGAAAATACCGGTTTTCCACGATGATCAGCACGGCACGGCGATTACCGTTAGCGCCGCCTTCATCAACGGTTTGAAGGTGGTGGGCAAAGATATTTCCCAGGTCAAAGTGGTCACGTCGGGGGCGGGTGCGGCTGCGTTGGCGTGCCTGGACTTGATGGTCGACCTGGGCTTGCCTCTGAAGAATATCTGGGTCACGGATATTGACGGCGTGGTCCACCAGGACCGCGAAACGGTAATGGGCCCGGAAATGGTCCGGTTTGCCCAGAAAACCAGCGCACGCAAGCTTGGCGACGTCATTGCGGGCGCCGATGTATTCCTGGGCCTGTCCGCCGGCGGCGTGCTCAAGCCTGAAATGCTCAAGTCCATGGCGGCCCGTCCGCTGGTCTTGGCGCTGGCCAATCCCTCGCCGGAAATACTTCCCGAAGTGGCCCACGCGGTACGTGACGATGTCGTCATGGCGACCGGGCGCTCTGATTTCCCCAATCAGGTCAATAACGTACTGTGCTTTCCGTATATTTTCCGGGGGGCGCTGGACGTGGGCGCCACGGTTATCACGCGGGAAATGGAGAAGGCGGCTGTGTACGCCATAGCCGGGTTGGCGGAAGAGGAACAAAGCGATGTGGTTGCCGCGGCTTATGGCGGCTACGACCTGGCATTCGGGCCTGACTATCTGATACCCAAGCCGTTCGATCCCCGCCTGATTGTGCGGATTGCACCAGCCGTGGCCAAAGCTGCCATGGAGGGTGGCGTAGCCACACGTCCTTTGGACGATATGCAGGCCTACGCAGAAAAACTGCAGCAGTTTGTCTACCATTCAGGCGCATTCATGAAACCGCTGTTTGCCTCGGCCAGGCAACTGGTTCGAGATGGCGGCAAGGCGCGTATTGTCTTCTCCGAAGGGGAAGACGAGCGGGTGCTGCGGGCTGTGCAAGTCGTGGTTGATGAAAAGCTTGCCCGTCCCATTTTGGTGGGCCGCCCGGCGGTATTGCTGTCGCGCATCGAGAAACTGGGCTTGCGCCTGCGCCTGGGCCAGGACGTAGAAGTCACCAACCCGGAATCCGACGAACGTTTCCATCAGTACTGGACAACGTATTGGGAACAGATGTGCCGTAGCGGCATCACCAAGGAAATGGCCCGGGTGGAAATGCGCCGGCGGTTGACCTTGATCGGCGCCATGATGGTGCGTCTTGGCGATGCAGATGGCCTGGTGTGCGGCACCGTGGGCGCATACCATGATCATCTGCGGTTTATCGACCAGATCATAGGCAAGAAGCCTGGCGCCAATAGCTATGCAGCCATGAATATTTTGCTGCTTGATGAGCGTGTGGTGGCCTTGGCTGATACCCATGTCAACGATGACCCGACGGCCGAGCAGATTGCCGAATACACACTGGCGGCCGCGAAGGTACTGACGCAATTGGAGCTTGCTCCCAAGGTTGCATTGCTGTCGCGTTCGAACTTTGGGTCGGGCAGTTCAGCTTCCGGAGCAAAAATGCGCCGGGCGCTGGAGCTGGTGCGCGAGCAGGATCCAACCCTGGAAGTGGATGGCGAAATGCATGGCGATTGCGCCCTGGACGAAGACTTGCGCAGGCGCATATTGCCTTCCTCACCGTTGACGGGTGCGGCCAATTTACTGGTTTGCCCCAACGTTGATGCCGGCAATATCGCCTATAACCTGCTTAAAACGGCGGCAGGTGGCAACGTGGCTGTCGGGCCCTTTTTGCTGGGTGTGAATGCGCCTGTGCATATCCTGACATCCAGTTCTTCGGTTCGCCGCATCATCAACATGGCAGCGTTGACGGTTATTGAGGCGAACCGGGCCGAGGTGGAAGCACGTGCCGAAATGACGGTTTAATCAGATGCAAGGCGGTCCGCTATATTCAGCGGACCGCCATAGATATTTGTTCCGTTAAAACACCATCCTGTTCTAAATATAGAAAGCCTTCGTTCAGCAATTCTGAATTGAGTAGTGCCAGGGCTCATGCCAGAATGGCCTAACGAAAAAAAACTATAGTTCAGGAGACTGTTATGACCATTTCACGGCTGCTAGCCGGCATGCTTGCTTTGTCGAGCGCCGCATTTATCACGCTGCCTGCTTACGCGGCAGATTACCCAACCAAGCCAATTACGATAGTGGTGGGTTTTCCGCCTGGTACTTCCACTGACGCGATTGCCCGGATTATCGGCGAAAAGATCAGTAAAGATTGGGGGCAGCCTGTTATTGTCGAGAACAAGCCGGGGGTCGGAGGAAGCCTGGGGGCCGCCCAGGTAGCCAAAGCAGCTCCAAATGGCTACACCTTGGTGTTGTCTGCGACAGCGCCCATGAATATAAACCCCCATGTTTATAAGAAACTGAATTACAACCCGCTTACCGACTTCGAGGCCATAGGCCAAAGCACGTGGCTGCCTTACTTATTGGTCACCAACAAGGAAAAAGGGCTGGATACCTTTCCGAAGATTGTCGAGTATGCCAAGAAGAATCCCGATGCCCTGACGTTTGCTTCTATTGGCATGGGTACGACCAGTCATTTGCTGATGTCGATGCTTATGAAGGCGACGGGCACCACAATGACTCACGTCCCGTATACCGGCAGCAGCCAGGCTCAAACAGACATTATCGGCGGCAACGTCGATATGACATTCGATACTCTGGTTTCGACGCTGCCGCATGTGAAGTCGGGCAGGCTAAACGGAGTTGCGGTCAGTACAGATCAGCGGGCCAAGCTGGATCCTAGTATTCCAACCATTCAAGAGCAGGGGCTTGCCGACTTCAATATGGGGGCTTGGCTAGGTTTTTTTGCCCCTAAAGGCACACCTAAAGACATCGTCAACAAACTGCATGCCGAGTTGAACCAGGCATTGCAAGATCCCCAAACCAATCAAAAGCTGGTGGCGCTAGGCTCTGAAGTGGTCATGAGCGAGTCTCCGGAAGCATTCGCGAAGATGGTGGGAGATAACTATCGTATGTGGGGTGATTTAGTGAAAGAGTCAGGAGTTACGCAGAAATGAAGCAGATCAGTAAAGCAGAAAGCGAAGCACGCATCAACTTGGCGGCTTGTTACCGGCTTATGCCTATGTTTGGCATGAGTGATTTGGTCTACAACCATATCACTGCGCGTATTCCGGGTACTGACGATGAAATATTGATCAATCCTTATGGCTACATGTATGAAGAGGTCACAGCATCCAGCCTTATCAAGATCAATGCCAAAGGCGAGGTGCTGAGCAATCCTCATACTGATTACGACATCAACCAGGCAGGCTATGTCATACATAGTGCGGTACATGGAGCCAGGCACGACGTGGGGTGTGTCATTCATACGCATTCCCGCTGTGGAATGGCGGTATCGGCCATGAAAGTTGGCTTGCTGCCGTTGACACAAACGGCCATGCGCTTTAAGGACATTGCCTACCATGACTACGAAAGCGTCGCCATCGATATGGACGAGCAGTCAAGGTTGGTTGCCGACCTGGGGACCCAAGACGCGATGATATTGCGCAATCATGGTTTGCTTGTGGCTTCGCCCAGCATTGCCGAAGCCTTCAACGCCATCTACTGGTTAGAAATGGCTTGCCGAGCACAGGTGGATGCCATGGCCTCGGGGGCTGAACTGATCGTTCCTTCGGATGCTATCGTCAATAAAACCCATCATCTATACCAGCCATCAGTCAGGAGACCGTTTGGCTTGATGGAGTGGCCGGCCATGCTTCGCTATCTGGATCG
>DATJCP010000077.1:0-4480 GCA_035514715.1 Candidimonas sp. | reverse complement strand
GTTCGGCCTGTGTAGCGCCAGCAGCATTGGCCGCCTGGAAAATGATAGCCACCGAGCTGCTGTAGCCGACCAGTACGGCGATGAATGCCGCGGAAATATGCGAAATTTTGAAGTAGCTACCCATGATGGCTGACTTGGTTCTCGGTTTGTGCGCTATAACGTATTATTGATATAGCATGCTAGCATCGTACGTTATAGCGCACAAGTTTTTTTATACAACAACAAGGGAGCATAAAGGCCGCTCAAAGCCATGATCATGCAAGACTCTGATAATTATTTGTCGCAAGCGCTGAAAAGCCTGCGTAAGCAACGCGCCTGGAGCCTGGATTATGCTGCGGGCAAGACGGGTGTCAGCAAAGCCATGCTGGGCCAAATTGAAAGGGCCGAATCCAGTCCTACGATTGCGACGCTATGGAAAATTGCCAATGGCTTTCAGACTTCGATTTCCTACTTCCTGGAGCCGCCTGCTGATTACTTTCTGCAGGGCGCTACCGACCAGGGCGGTAAGCCGGCTCAAAAAGTTTTTGCCGCTGATTCGCTACAGGTAACGACAGTGTTCCCCTATGATGCACGCCTGGGCTTCGAGTTGTTGGAGCTGACCTTGATGCCAGGCGGCGAGCGCTTGTCTGAACCGCATGCTACTGGGGTGATTGAGCATGTCATTGTCATAGACGGCACAATGGAGCTTTTGGTGGAAGGGCGTTGGATTATGCTGCCGGAACGCGGCGCCGTTCGCTTTGCCGCCGATAGGCCCCACGGATATCGGAATCCAGGCGGACAGGCATCGGTGTTTCACAATCTAATCTATTATCCGCCAGGCTACGATAAACCCGAGTTTGGAAACGTGTGATGAAGAATGTTTTCCCCGATGACGACAGGCGTCTCGCCTTACAGGAAGCAATTCAGAATGGACAGGCTTATACCCTGGCCCAGGAAGATATTGCATTTCTTGCCAGTGAGGATTTACGCCCGGTACGTATGCAACTAG
Source organism: Candidimonas sp. (assembly GCA_035514715.1). Classification (GTDB taxonomy): domain Bacteria; phylum Pseudomonadota; class Gammaproteobacteria; order Burkholderiales; family Burkholderiaceae_B; genus Pollutimonas. The sequence goes on along the minus strand of DATJCP010000077.1, from coordinate 3,492 downwards.
AGCTGCTCAAGGCTGAACATGCATTGCGCGAGCATGGTGTACACAGCACGCTAGTTGTGTTTGGCAGCGCGCGCATTTTGTCGCCCGAAGAGGCGCAAGCAGCGCTTGCCTTGGCTCAAGAGCAATTGAGGGCGCAGCCGGACGACATTGGGCTGCAGCAGGCATTGGCGCAGGCTCAACGCCGGGTCAAGCAGTCGCATTGGTATAACGAGGCCCGTGTTTTTGCTGAAATGGCCTCACATGAGCTTCGGCTCGATGGTTCTGCCGATCTGGTGGTGATGACGGGGGGCGGGCCCGGCATTATGGAGGCTGCCAACAGGGGGGCATTTGAAGCCGGCGAGCGGTCGATAGGACTGAATATTACCTTGCCGCACGAACAGCATCCCAATCCATTTATGACGCCTGAATTGGCGTTTCGCTTTCATTATTTTGCACTGCGCAAAATGCATTTTCTGCTGCGCGCCAAGGCGCTGGTGGCATTTCCTGGCGGCTTCGGTACGCTGGATGAACTGTTTGAAGTCTTGACGCTGGTGCAAACCGGAAAAATGCCGCGTATTCCTATTGTGCTGGTAAATGGTGCATTTTGGCGGCGCCTGGTCGATTTTGAGTTTCTGATCGAAGAAGGCATGATCGCGGCGCGAGACGTACAGTTGTTTGTGATGGTCGAGAGCGCTCAGGAAGCGGTAGCGGCACTACGCCAGTTTTATATCGATGAGCTTGCATGAGCCATTGACAAGAAATGTGAGGTGACACGCTTATTCTCCACTGGTAAGTGTAATATGGTGTGTCATAGCTTATCTGGTTGATAACAATAATTATGGCGCCTTCGCACAAGATCATGAGCAGGCCTTTCGTTGCCCAGTGGTTGGGGCTAGGCTTTGCTCTGCTTGTCTTGTTTGCCATAATCGCCATTAATCTTTACCGCGACCACGGCCGCACCGCCGAGCGCGAGCAAGAGCGCCTATCTACTCAGGCCAGGGTAGTGGCTGAAAATATTGAATTTCAGTTATCTACGATTAATCTTGTGCTCACGCGTGTCGTCAAAGATATCGCCAGCAGCAATAAAGGGCTGGCCGAGAACGAGGTTGCCCAACCATCTTATCTTGCGACGCTGGTCGATGCCTTGCCTGGCATACGTACCATAGGCATTCTTGATGCAAATGGCACTATGGCAGCTGCGAGCCGCAAGGAGCTGATAGGCAGGGATTTGTCTCATCGAGACTACGTCAGTACGGTCAAGCAGCAGCCAGATGTCAATACGCTGTATGTTTCGTCTCCTTTCCGGAGCATGTTGAATCCCTACATACTGAACGTCACGCGGGTTATACCGGGAGATGGCGGCACGTTTGCAGGTATGGTGGCGATTACCCTCGATCCCGACTATTTCAGCACACTGATGGCCTCTGTCTTGTATGCGCCAGGCATGTGGGATACGTTGATTCATGACGACGGCTCTGTGTTTTTGATAGAGCCTAAGCAAAATAAATTGGCAGGCAGTAATCTTGCTCAACCGGGATCCTTGTTCGTTCTTCATCAAGACAGCGGCCAACAGTCGACAGTAATGACTGGCAATGCGCTTGTGGTCAATAAGATCCAAATGGTTGCCCAGCGCACAATCAATCCACCAAGACTGAACATGGATAAGCCGCTGGTTATCGCTGTTGGCCGTAATGTGGATGATATCTTTGCGCTTTGGTGGCGCGACCTGGTGTTTCGATCGGTATTTTTTGTGTTGGTTTCTGTCTTTTCCTGTCTCCTTTTGAGGGCGTATCAGCGTGGGCAGCGCCGCTTCGATCGCGCAACAGAGAGCTCAGCTGCAAGCCTCAGGGCGACCCAGGAAAATTTCCAGTTGATTGTGGAGAATACCGCTGATCTGGTGGTCAAGATAGATACCGATGGCTGCTTTACGTACTTGAATCCGGCGTTTTGCGAACTTTTCGGCGCGACACCCAAGCAGTTGCTGGGCCATCATTATGGAAGGGAGGTGGTTGCGGCCGACCGGAAAATGATGGATGAATACTTCAAGAAATTATTTCATCCCCCCTATGTGGTCAGTTTCACCCAGCGTGAGAAAACCATCCAAGGGATTCGTTATCTGCAATGGATGGGCAAGGGGCTTTTTGATCAGAATGGAGTGGTCAAGGAAATCATTGCCATTGGTCGTGATATGACCGAGCACATGCACCGGATGGGTACCCTGGAAGATCAGGCGCACCGTGATTTTCTGACCGGTCTTGCCAATCGTCGCTACTTCATGAGCCTGGGTGAAGACGAACTGCTTCGTGCGCAACGCTACGACAAACCGCTAACCTTGTTGATGCTCGATATCGACCATTTCAAACATATCAACGATGCCTACGGCCACCGGGTTGGCGACCAGGTCTTGCAGGCTTTTGGGAAAATCTTGTTGAAAACCTTGCGCACTATAGATGTCATTGGTCGTGTCGGCGGAGAGGAATTCGCAGTGCTTTTGCCTGAAACTCCGTTGTCCGAGGCAGTGGATGTCGCGCACCGTCTAAAAGATGCGGTTGCCCAGAGCAAGGTGGCGCTTGAGAATGGGGTAGTGCTTCAGATCACGGTTTCGATAGGCGCGGCAGCCAAGCGTAATGGCGAGACTCTGGACATGATGATGGATCTGGCGGATACAGCGCTATACCAGGCCAAGCAAACGGGGCGCAATAAGGTCTGTTTTGCCGATGATCCGCTTGCTGTGCAAGTACGCAGCGCCTAGCCGAGCTAAGCATATTTGTTTTGCGATGGGGTCAAGGATACGCACGGCGCAACATAATTGCCTGGCGGATTTTGTCGTATCCCAGATTGTAGAAAAAGGTGTAGGGCAGGTAGAAAAGTACCAGGCCTATATCCACAGCCAGGGCATACCATAACGTTACGTTCAGCCACCATGCCACAAACGGCACAGCCGCAATCAGCAGCCCGGCTTCAAACCCGCAGGCGTGAGCAATACGCACGAGCACCGTTCTCTCGAAAAGCATGCGTTTCTGGAGACGGTCAAAAAGCCAGTTGTAGATGATATTCCATATCAATGCCATGGTGGCGACGACGGCGCTTAACAAGCCCATTGATGCGGGGGATTCGCCGGTCAGCCAGGCTGCCAGCGGCGCGGAAATACCGATAGCCAGGATTTCGAACAGCGTTGCATGAAGCATTCGTTCGGCAAGGCTGCGGTTGTAAGTGTGTTGGGATTGATTGGTCATTAAACAGCAGTTGTTAACAGAATGGCGGTTACGCCTATAGCCGTATATTTTACGACAGGGGCTTGAGTGCCCTAATGGACCTGGCAATAACTGGCGACAGAGTCCTTCTTTGCATAGGCCATATGGCTTAGTCGTATGGTTTTGACAATTTTTTACGTGTAGTCTCTTTTATAAGCAAATGACAAGTGCAAAATGTCATTCCATGAAACGAGACGGATTTCATAGAGATCTCGTACCAGAAGAAGGGTGGGTACTACGATGACCTATCGGATTGTTG
>DATJCP010000076.1:0-11704 GCA_035514715.1 Candidimonas sp. | reverse complement strand
GCCAATCTTGGGCAAACGTTGTGCCGCATACCGTTGCAGCACAAACACATAGAAACTGCTTTAAAAGGTTCTTGTATTTTTTCATTTTTGTCTCCATACGTTTTAAGAAAATATCGACACTTGAAGCCGAATATCCTGACCTTGCTTTTGGAAGAAACACTTGAACAACATGAGAAATCGATTCTTGAGTTGCTATGCAATCACTCCTGCTTCCCGCAGCTTATGTATTTCAGTTTCCTTATAACCAAGCTCATTAAGAATTTGCTCGCTGTGCTGGCCCAGCAACGGGGGCGGGCTATTCGCTGAACGGGGTTGATGCTGAAACTTCACTGGAAGCCCAATTTGGCGTAGGGTGCCCACGGCAGGGTGCGTTGTTTCGTAGATCAGTTGCCGCGCATCCACTTGCGGATGCGCCAAGGCTTCGCTTAGTTTGTGTACCGGTGAGCAAGGTACATTAGCTTTGTCCAAACATTGAACCCATTCAGCAACTGTTTTCGTACTTATTCTTTCCTGAACCAGCTTAACGGTCTTGCTCATGTTTTTTACACGTATCGCATTAGTAGCGAAATCCGGATGAGCCACGAATTCTTCGAGGCCAGCCACGCTACAGAATCTTCGCCATTGGGCGTCGTTACCGGCGCCCACCATAATGGGACCATCCGATGCCTGGAATGCTTGGTACGGGCACATGGTGGGATGGCCCGTGCCCATGGGCTTGGGGTCGTCGCCACTAAGCCAGTAGCTTTGAGCCATGTAAGTCATGAATCCAAGAGCCGTATCCAACAAAGCCAACTCGACGTAGGCTCCTTTTCCCGTCTTTTCTCGTTCAAAAAGTGCAGCAAGGATTCCAGCGAAAGCGAATATTCCTGTGCCAAGGTCTACTGGCGAAAAACTGGCTCTTGCGTAATTACCATCGGCATCGCCGATGGTACTGAGCATACCGCTGAACGCCTGTAGCATGACGTCATATCCCGGAGCGTTTCCTAGGGGCCCGTCTCGCCCATAACCTGATATTTCGCAATAGACAAGCTTCGGATTGCCAATGCTTAACGTCTCATAATCGACGCCCAATTTTTTTGCCGTTCCCCCACCGAACCCTTGCAGGACAACATCGGCGCCACGAACGAGCTCCTGCACGATCTGCCTTCCCGCTGCGGTCTTCAAATCAACGGCAATGCTGCGTTTGTTATGGTTCAACGCCATAAAAACTGCCGATTGTCCTTGATCTTGAGGCAGCCAGTTTCTGGTGTCATCTCCACTTGCAACCGCTTCAACCTTGACGACCTCTGCACCGAGTTCACCTAAGTATTGAGCGCAAAGCGGTCCTGCAACCACTTTGCTTAGATCGACTACTTTGATGCCTTTTAACGGCTGCATAGACATTCCTTTGGCGACTGCCATTTGATGGCTTGTACTATGACGCGCTTACAGCCATATGTCTAAGATCAAATATCTATGTCAGCCATATTTATTTTGTATATCATTGCCGTAATGAGGATAGTGGAGCGCATACATGTCTATAGATTTACGCGGGCTCAGGTACTTTGTTGCCATCGCTACAGCAGGATCAATATCAAAAGCTTCCGGGAACCTACACATTGCTCAGCCAGCGCTAAGCAATCAGATGAAGCAACTTGAATCTCATCTAGGTATTGCGCTGATGGAAAGAACCTCTCGCGGGATCACACTCACCCAGGCTGGTGAACGGTTGTTAAAGCATGCGAAAGATATTCTCAAACACGTAGACGTTGCGCAGGAGGATGTGCGCGGAAAAGTATCTGTTCCCACTGGAAAGGTGGCATTAGGCTTGCCGCAGTCAATCGCGAAAATATTGGCGGTGCCCATAGTAGGGGAAGCAGTCAAACGCTGGCCGAAGATTCAACTGCAGGTTATCGAGTTGAACACTGGCTACGTACCAGACCAACTCATCAAGGGAAATATTGATCTGGGGGTGACTTTCGGTTCTGATGACAATTCAAGCATTGCCTATAACCGACTGTTGGATGAAGAAGTGGTATTTGTGACATCCCCTTGGCAAATGGCCAAATACTTCGGCGAAAAGGCGGATCACAATACGATTAGCCTGGCGGAGATGAAGAAGTTTCCAATTATCATCCCAACTGAAAATCACAGCTTAACCAGAAGAGTCAATGAGTTTTTAAAGCAGGCCAAGATACAGCTAAATGTGATAGCAGAAGTGAATGCAATACCTCAATTGGTAGAGTTGGTTTCCGCTGATATTGGCTCGACTGTACTTTCATATGCGGCGGCATATAGTGAATTGAAACAACGCAACCTACGCATTCTGAAAATTACAAAACCAACTATCACTCGCTCAGTCTATCTATGCCGAAATACGGCTGTACCGATTTCCATTGCCACATCATTGATACAAGATCTAATCATGGCCCTGGCACGAAAGGCTGAACAAAACCATGACTGGCCCACCACAATGCAGAAACACGATGGAGTTTAAGCTTGGTCAGATTTCCGGTCGCTCGTTCCCGTGCTACCGCGAAGGCGATTCCCAGATAGCTGTGTGTTGTGCTGACTCGTAAAAATCGTGGTGCGCTTTGCATATTCTACTCATGTTCGATGTCTTATAAATAACCCGCCTGCGTCTTGAGTAAACGTAGCCTCGTCACTGAGCGGGGATTTTTGTATTGCGCTAGCTACGTTGCAATATACGTTCCCTGTTTATTGCTAGGGCTTCGTTGGTTGGCTCCCAATCACCCCAGAAGGCGTCCGGTATATCTGGGTGCGCATCTTTTAGCGAGCCAGTGAATGTTGGCTTGTACCCTCTGAGCAACATCTCCGCAACCAATTGAGCGTGACGCTTCGCAAGATATGCCAGGCGGGTATAGAAGAAAGTCACGTGACCAGTTCCTAGTGTGTATTCAGCAGGCTGAGTAAACCCGCTTCGCTCCGAGGCTTTTTTAGCAAGAGCGAAGACGCGAGGCAGCTCTCTGTATTCGGCAATTAGATGCTGACGGCTTAATTCCTCAACGGGAATGCAGTTAATACGGGTCATGGGTAAGTCTAGGCGAAAACCGCTTTTATACCAGTTGTCTCCTCCTGCCGGGAACCAGCATTTAGCGGCCCCGCTGTCTCACGATGGCGGGGCTGTTCTTTTTTGGCGTTCGTTATGTTTGGTAGCGATGATCCATTGAACTGCATCTTCACGCCAAAGTGTGGCAAAGGTTTTGGACCTACGAGCAAGTAAAGGGTGGATACGCAATTATTGAGGGCTGGTATTGTCTATTTCAGTGAGCGACAATTTGCTCAGATATTTCAATAAGATTGAGGTCGGGATCGCGCAGGTAAATTGAACGTATCGGTCCGGTGGCGCCAGTGCGCGACACAGGCCCTTCAATGATCTTGGCGCCTTTGCTTTGGAGCGCTGAAATTACATCATCTAAAGGCCGATCCGCGATAAAGCATAGGTCCAATGCGCCGGGCACTGGCAGATGCGCCTTAGGCTCGAGCTCCGAGCCCTTGATATGGAGATTGATTTTTTGTTGTCCGAAGCTGAATGCCTTTCGCCCTTCGCCAAAGGTCACAAGGGTCATTCCTAGCAAGCCTACATAAAAGTCGATGCAGGCCTTTTCGTCTGTTGTTGTAAGAACTAGATGGTCCAGGTGGCGAATCATGAGTGGCATCCCGCGGTTATTGATTTCGCTATTTTAACTGTGGCACTGTGTAGCTGTTATTGCCCAAATTCTGGATTATCGAAAACACCCCATGAATGAGGCGTAACCACGGCCCTATTCGGCGCAAAGGTGCGGCGACAGAAACCTTCAGGCAGAGGTCTGGCATACTGTTCCTCTTATTTAATAAGAGGTGCGTATGACTAAATTCCAGGTAGGCGATATTGTGGTGTTAAAGAGCGGCGGGCCACGCATGACCGTCACGCAAACAGGGCTTACTCATAACCGCGTCGAATGTACGTGGTTTACGCCAGACGCAGAGATCCAGACTGCATACATTTCTGACAGCGCACTAGTTGAAAGCAATTAGTAGAACCAAATGATAGTTGGCCGCCCTTGAGGCGGTTTTTTATTGGGTAAAACAAATGGCCACTCTTCGAGGTCGTCGCCTAGGTTGTCGTGAGGATTATTGCTCATGCTGTACTGCCTTGTTGGTGGGCGAAATTTTCACCATAAAGCGGACGTAAAAAAGCCCGCACGAAGCGGGCAACAGAAATAGTCCTGATTTTTAGCCAAGCAGCCTTCTTGAGACATTATGAAGCGGCGCAGGCGGGTGTAAAACAAGAAGTCCTACAAAATCTCCACAGACAGCAAAAAGGGCTTACATGAAAATCACGTAAGCCCTTGAAATTATTGGTCGGAACGGAAGGATTTGAACCTTCGACCCCTTGCACCCCATGCAAGTGCGCTACCAGGCTGCGCTACGCCCCGAAACTAAAAACTTTTCAACTTCTAGTCATTTCGCTAATGGTTAATTCCCAAGCAACGAAGAACGAAATTCTAGCACAAATTTCTAAAATAGCCTAGCCAACCTGGAATTCGGTTTCAGGATATCGGACCCGGCTGCGTTTTTGAGTTGCAAGGCTATAAATCAGAGTCAGAGGGCCTATTCTTCCTGCGAACATGAGCACGGCCAACAGCACATGGCTGGGTGTCGATAGATTGTGTGTCAGGTCGCGAGTAAGGCCCGTGGTGCTAAGCGCTGATACGACTTCGAACAAAATGGTCAGGAACGGTTCCTTCTCGAAAATCGTCATAAGCAGCACGCCGCCGAACGCCAGGGCGCTAGTCACCAGCAGCAGCGCAAGCGATTTTTGTATGGTGTCCGGCGAAATCGACCGTTTCATCAAGACGACTTCTTTTTTGTGGAAAATATAGGAATAGACAGCGGCCAGCAGCACGATGAATGTGCCTATCTTGATGCCGCTGGCTGTGCTCAAAGAGCCTCCGCCTATGAACATCAGCAGGATCATGATGAGGGTGGAGCTATCGTTCAGCTGGGTGATGTCGATGCTGGTGAAGCCGGCTGTGCGCGATGTAACGCTTTGCAGCCAAGCCGCAAGTGCCTGACCCTGAAACGATAGATTGCCCAGCGTGCGGGGGTTATCGAATTCCAGTAGCCAGATGGCAATGAATCCGGTCAGATTCAGTACCAGGGTGCCGACCACAATGAGCTTGGTATAAGAAAGCAGCTTGGTCCAGCTCTTTTTCTGGCTGATGTCGCCTAGTACAGAGAACCCGATGCCGCCTAGTATGATTAAAAATGAAATAACAAGAATTGTGACAGGGTCATCGACAAAGCCGGCAAGACTGGATGGAAAAAGCGAAAAACCGGCATTATTGAAAGCGGCTATCGAATGGAAGATTGCTCGGTATAGGGCCGAGATAAAAGGGTAGTCGCGCCACCACCATAAGGTCAGGATTACGACGGCAATGGCTTCTATTGCAATGGATGTCTTGAATACCAAAAATGATGTGCGGCGGATTTTCGAGACGCTGGTCTGGTTAAAGGCCTCAAGCGCCAAGGCCTGGTGTTTCAGGCTCATTTTGCTGCCCAGGGTAATGGCAGCCACTACTGAAAAGGTGACGAAACCCAGTCCGCCAAGCTGAACCAGGGTAATCAGCACAATTTGGCCAAAATGCGTCAAGGACAGGGCGGGGTCTATTACGGTCAGCCCTGTAACTGTCACCGCCGAGGTCGCCATGAAGAAAGCGGTAAAGACGCTGATGGGATGCTGGCTTGCTGCTGGCAGCGACAACAGTATCGTCCCCAGCAGGATCAAGGCCAGGAAGCCAGCCGCCAGGACAACCGGCGGGCTGGCCCGCAGAAGTCCGGTGCGCTTGACCCGTTTATATGAATGGTAGCTATGTAGCGGATCCCAGTTACGCATGGCTTAATAAGCTAGCTTGGGAGCGATGGTTTTCAGGGTATCGAGCTGGCCCAGCAACACCAGGATATCTTTGGTTCGAAGCAAGAAGTCGTTCGTAGGATGAACCGTAATCTGGGTCTTTCGCTTGATAAGCAAAACGTGGATGGTACTGGGCAGGCCATCCAGTACTTTGCTTAACGGTGCTCCCTCCAGGTGTTCACTGACGTCTATTTCCACGACGAATTCGCCGTTACCTATGGAAATATAGTCCTTCACCATGGGATAGCTAAGGGCTTGCGCCACGCGTATGCCCATTTCTTCTTCGGGGTGGATAATGCGCGCTACCCCCAGTTTGCTTAGGATCAGGTGCTGGGCATGCGAGGAAGCCTTCACCCAAATGGTTTGCACGCCCAGAGACTTAAGATGAACGACGCATAGCAAACTGGCCTGGAATTCTTCCCCTATGGCGACCAGCACAACGTCGTAGTTGTCCAGCCCCAGCTCGTCCAGGGCCGCATGGTCAGTGACGTCGGCGATTACCGCGTGGGAAAGTTGGTCGGCATATTTATCGACCAGCTTGCCATCGGTATCTACGCCTAGCACTGAATGACCCATTTTCACAAGCTCTAGCGAAGTGGCGGAACCGAAACGGCCCAGGCCGATGACAGCGAATTGTCCCATGAGGGTTTCCTTGCTTTATACCTGTTGCAGCCAGGCAAATATCCTAAACGAATGGTAGCTTAACGCAAATTCTGGTAAAAACCCTGATAGATTTAGGCGTATGCCTGCATAAGTGGTGGTTTTCGTGCAGACTAGGGTTAACCTTGATTTTGACTTGAATATCGGCACTGAATATATGGTTAGTTTGTTTGATCCCATTCAGTTGGGTGCAGTGGCATTAAGCAATCGGATTGTAATGGCTCCTTTGACGCGAATGCGTGCGTCAAATGGGCGGGTTCCCAACGATTTGATGCGCACTTATTATTGCCAAAGGGCCTCCGCAGGCTTGATCCTCTCGGAAGCGACATCGGTGTCACCCCAAGGCGTGGGCTATACCAATACGCCAGGTATCTGGAGCAGTGCCCAAGTTGATGGCTGGAAGAAAATCACGCAATCTGTGCATGCGAAGGATGGGAAGATTTTTTTGCAGCTATGGCATGTGGGCCGGGTTTCCGATCCCGAGCATTTGAATGGCGAGATCCCGGTGGCGCCCAGCGCCATTGCCTGCAAAGGCCATGTCAGCCTGTTGCGCCCCAGGCGCGAGTATGTGGTTCCGCGTGCGTTGCGAACCGAGGAAATTGCCGGCATTGTTGCTGACTTTGCCCAGGGGGCTAGAAATGCGCGTGAGGCGGGTTTCGATGGTGTCGAAGTTCATGCTGCCAATGGCTATTTAATAGACCAGTTCTTGCAAAATGGCACGAACAAAAGGCACGATCAATATGGCGGTTCGGTTGAGAACCGGGCGCGTTTTCTACTTGAAATAGTAGATGAATGTATTGCTATCTGGGGGGAGGGCCGGGTAGGGGTGCACTTGTCGCCGTGCGGTGGCTCGCACTCGATTGTCGATTCCGACCCGGGTGCTTTGTTTGGCCATGTTGCACACGAACTGGGGCAACGCGGCATCGCTTTTATCTTTGTGCGGGAAGCCATAGGCGGCAAGAGCCTGACAGCAGATATCAAGCAGTTTTCCGGGCGGCCGGTAATCATTAACGAGCAGTACGATTTTTCCATGGCGCAACAAGCGCTTGATATAGGGCAGGCTGATGCGGTTGCGTTCGGCAAAGCCTTTATTGCCAATCCTGACTTGGTTGCCCGCCTGAAAGCCAGCGCTGTGCTTAATAATTGCGATCCAGATACTTTTTACTCTGAAGGCCCCAAAGGTTATATCGACTATCCGGTTCTGAGCCCTGACAGCTTGTTGTTGAATGAAGCCTGCTCGTAATGCCGTTTACGAAATAAAAAAACTCCAATGATCGCCGGTGGCGTGCTAACTTCCCAAGTGTCGCATTTGGCAGTCTGAGTCAGGTCTTAATCAGAGGCTAGTAATGGCCGGGGAGGCAGGTTGAAAGCTCTAGCAATCAGTTTGAGCGCTGCGGCATTGCTATCGGGATGTACGATAGGCATTCAGCCTGGCGGCGATTCCCCCAGTGTTTCCTACACGGTTCCGCGCAGCTACCAGACGGTCTACTTGCGCGCGCAGAATCAAGCCGACGAATGCCTGCGTGGCAAGAAGCAATATGATGTCTATGCGCAGGTTGATCCTGCCTTGCAGACGGCGCAGGTATCGGTGCGCGGTCCGCTGCAAGGCATAGAGGTAGCGCGTACGGAAATCAAGGCCATTGATGCCAAGAATACCCAAGTGACGCATACGGTATGGGGCCGCAGCCCCTGGGATCAGAACGCGTTGAATGCCATGCGCGAATCAATACGCATGGATACTTCAATTTGCGTGGCGTATAAATAAAACAAGGCTTTATTGCCTGGTTTTACATAAGGCGCGCTTTGATTTGAGCAGAGACAGCCGCCATGTCGGCACGACCGGCAAGCGCGGTCTTTACGATGGCCATGATTTTGCCCATGGCCGGTGCGCCGCTAATACCTTGGCTGCTGACTTCTGCAATCGCTGCGCTGATGACGGCTTCGACTTCATGCGCGGGAGCGGCCTGCGGCAGGAATTCTTGCAATACAGCTAATTCAGCGGTTTCTTGCTCTGCGGTTTCTGTGCGCCCGGCTTTTTCAAAGGCGGCAATGGATTCGCGGCGTTGTTTGACCTGTTTTTCAATGATCGCGATGACTTCAGCGTCAGCCAGTTCGCGGCGCTCATCGATTTCTTTTTGTTTAACGGCTGCCTGCAAAAAACGCAGAGTACCTAAACGGGCAGAGTCTTTGGCGCGCATGGCGGCTTTAACGGCGTCGGCAAGCTGAGGCTTGAGCGTATTGCTCATGATGGAATCCCGGGTAAAGAATTTTATTTTAGCGCAGAGTGCCCAATTGCGTGCCAGTCTTAATGGAAGTCCCGGCTATGGGTGTGCAGTTGGCCTAGCAGCGGGGTCAGGTCAACCAGCCTGCTGGCGATTAAGTGGCAGATGCCGTGGTGCTGTTGCCATATGCCGTAGACCCCCAGCAGTTCCGATTGAACCAGTTCTGTGCGCTGGCGTTCGGCCAGTTCAGGGCGGACAATCACGTTGATATTGCCGGTCTCGTCTTCCAATGTGACAAACACGATGCCTTTGGCAGTTTGAGGCCGCTGGCGGGTTGTGACTATGCCGCAGGCTCTGGCTAAACGCCGATCGGGATATTCATTTGCCAGTACACGGGCTTGTGTAAAGCGCTGGGCTTGCAATAGAGGGCGAAGCAGGGCCAGGGGGTGGCGGCCCAGGGTAAGGCCTGTCGACTGGTAATCGGCTGCTATGTCCTGGTCTTCACTAAGAGGGGGCAGTGGGGGCGTGTTGGCGTCGGTAATAGCAGCGTTGTGCAGCAAGCCTTTTAGAGGATGACTGGCGGCTTGCCAGCGGGCTTGACGGCGATGGCCGCTTAAGGAAAGTAGTGCATTGGCGGAAGCCAGTGCGTCCATATCGTGACGACTCAACCCGGCTCTGGATGCCAGGTCGTGTGTGTCGGAAAATGGCTGTTGCTGGCGTGCGTTGATGATGCGTTGGCCTGATTGGGTGGACAAGCCTTTTATCTGATTCAAGCCCAGGCGAACAGCAGGCCGCTCGACTGCAGTAGCTTCCAGAGTGGCCTCCCATGGGCTGATGGCGATGTCTACAGGCAAGACCGCGACATCGTGGCGCTTGGCGTCTTGAACCAGTTGGCTGGGTAAATAAAACCCCATGGGCTGGGAGTTGAGCAGTGCAGCAAGAAAGGCTTCCGGTTCATGGCATTTAAGCCAGGCGCTGATATAGGCCAGTTTGGCAAAACTGGCTGCATGGCTTTCGGGAAAGCCGTATTCTCCGAACCCTTCCAATTGTTTGAATATTCTTTCCGCAAACTCTTCTTCATAGCCGTTATGCTTCATGCCATCGATAAGCTTGCTGCGGAATTTTTCCACTCCCCCTTTGCGGCGCCATGCCGCCATGGAACGACGCAAATCATCGGCCTCGTCGGCGGTGAAGCCGGCGGCCACCATGGCCACTTGCATGACTTGCTCCTGAAAAATGGGAATGCCCAGCGTGCGCTTCAATACCTTGTCTATGGCGGGGGTGGGGCTGCAGGCGTCTTCTTTCTTTTGCCGGCGTCGCAAATACGGATGGACCATCCCGCCTTGTATCGGCCCTGGCCGCACAATGGCAACCTGAATGACCAGGTCGTAGAAAACCTCGGGTTTGAGCCGTGGAAGCATGCTCATCTGGGCGCGCGATTCGATCTGGAAAACGCCTATGGTGTCGGCGCGTTGCATCATTTCAAAGGTGCGTTTGTCGTCTTGCGGGATGTTACCCATGGTAAAGGGCTGGCCGCGCCGTTGCCCGACCATTTTCAGGCAGCGTTGCAGCGCAGACAGCATGCCCAGTGCCAGAACATCGACTTTCAATAGGCCCATGGCGTCTAAGTCGTCTTTGTCCCATTGCACTATGCTGCGGTCCGGCATGGCGGCGTTTTCGATGGGGACTAGCCGGCACAGCTTGTCGCGAGCGATGACAAAGCCGCCAGGATGCTGGGATAAGTGTCGTGGAAAGCCCATTAGTGTTTGAGCCAACCCAACCCACATCCTGGCTAGTCGTGTGTCAGCAGGCAGGCCGCTTTCGGTGATTTTTTCAAGCAGGTTCTTCTTGCCGTCCCAGTAGTGAAAAGATTTTGCCACCTGGTCGATCAGGCGGGCATCCAAGCTCAGTGCTTTGCCTGTATCACGCAAGACGCTGCGTATCCGGTAGCTGCTGACCACGGCGGTTAGCGCCGCCCGATCGCGCCCATACTTTTGGTAAATATATTGAATAATTTCTTCGCGCCGTTGGTGCTCGAAGTCGACGTCGATATCGGGCGGTTCGTTGCGCGCCTGGCTGATAAAACGGGCAAACAAGGCATTGCCGTTTTCGGGATTGACTTCAGTAATTCCCAGGCAATAGCAAACGGCGGAATTGGCAGCAGAGCCTCGGCCTTGGCACAAGATGCCTTGTTTGCGGGCAAACTTGACGATGTCGTATACCGTCAGGAAGTAAGGTTCGTATTCCAGGCCGGCGATAATGGTCAGCTCAGTTTCCAGCTGGCTGCGGACTTGCTCGCTGACGCCTTCTGGATAACGTCTGTTTGCGCCCGCCAGGGCTTCCTGCCGCAGATAGGCGGTTGCCGTCAGGCCGTCAGGAACGATTTCAGTAGGATATTGATAACGGATATTATCCAGTGAAAATGTACAAAGCCGGCTGACACGCAGCGTTTCCTGAAGCGTATGGGCTGGGTAAAGATTGGCCAGGCGCAGGCGGCTGCGCAAGTAGTGTTCAGCGTTGGGTTTCAAGGCATAGCCGCAGTTTTGCACCGCTTGTTTCAGGCGTATGGCGGCCAGGGTGTCGTGCATGGTTTGGCGCGATCGCGTGTGCATTTCGACTTGGCCGGTAGCCAGCAGTGGCAGTTTGAAATGGCGTGCGGCTTCTTCTAAAGTGGCTAGGTGCTGGGCGTCGGCATAGCGATGGTGCAGGCTCAGGCCTAGCCAAATCCGCCCGGTAAATGCAGGAAGGAATTGCGGTATTTGCTGATGCAGGACATCGGGGGCGATGGCGTATTCGGGTTTGAGTATCAGCAGGCAGTCAGGCAGGTTTCTCAGGTGCTGATAGCCTTGGGGCGGATCGGTAATGTCATTCAGGCTTAATTGATATTGGCCTTTGCCGCTGCGGCGGCGGGCCATGGTAATCAATT
>DATJCP010000075.1:0-4187 GCA_035514715.1 Candidimonas sp. | reverse complement strand
TTGGGCACCACAAGCAGGGCGCCCAGGAAAGCGATTTGCTGCAGGGCCAGGCCTAGCGCGGCGGGAACCGGCAGCTTGTCGTTAACCCAAAAGATGATGGATTCTGGTTTACGCATACCGGACAGCCAGCGGCTTTTCTATGTCAAAATAAAGGAAACCGCTCCCCATGGTCTTGATCTTAGACCACCGGCATCAAGTGCAGATCACTTTGATCGGATTTCCAGAGGTCTCCGGTTTCGATATCGAACCACCAGCCATGCAAAGCCAGTTTGCCGGCGTCGACACGTTCCTTGACCCAGGGATAGGTCAGCAGATTATGCAAGGAGCCTGTAACGGCCGCCCGCTCGACCAAGCCTGGATTATCCTTAAGAAGATCCAGCGACACCTTCTGGCGCACGCCGGAGTCGTCGGGGTTCAAGTACAGTTCCGTGGCGTCCATGGCCATGGAGACCCAGTCGCCCACGAACTCTCTATCAATGGGATGACCGTCAGCGGCTGCTATGACCGCCTTGATACCGCCGCAACTGGCATGCCCCATGACAATAATATGATCGACACCCAGGTCGCGAACCGCATATTCAATGGCTGCCCCGGTGCCATGCAAGCCTGCGCCCTGCTGATAAGGCGGCACCAGGTTAGCAATATTGCGCACGGTAAACAGCTCGCCTGGATTGGCCTGCAGCAATACGCCGGTATCAACGCGAGAATCGCAGCACGAGATAATAAGCGTAGCGGGCGCCTGCCCTTCAGTAGCCAATTTGTGCATCATTTCCGGATCGCGCTGATAAAACTCGGTACGGAAACGGCGCACTGCCGCTTCAAAATGCGAAATATCCCTGAGGCTGTGTGGGCAACACTCTGCAGTCATAAAAAGGTCTCTTGAATGTGTAATTTCACGGAAACGAGCTGGTGATTATAACGGCATGTTTCTGAATTTAACGCATTAAAAGCCAGGCAAGCACCACAAAACCCAGGGCGATGCGATACCAGGCAAAAGGCCGGTACGTATGTTTGGAGACGAAATGCAGCACCGCACGTACGACAAGCAATGCGCTGACGAAGGCCGCTATGAACCCGATTACGATCGCCTCTGTCTCGGCGCTCGACAAAGCGCTGCTATTACGATACAGGTCGTACACCGTAGCGGCCAGCATGGTCGGCATGGCCAGGAAAAACGAAAATTCAGTAGCGGTTTTCCGCTGGATGCCGGCCATCATGCCGCTAATAATGGTCGCGCCCGAACGAGAAGTACCCGGCACCATGGCCAGGCACTGGGCAAAACCCACCACCAGCGCCTGCTTCCAAGTGATTTGCTCCAGCGTCAGCGCCGTGGCGCGTTGCGCCGCCACGCTGTCCTCGCCTTCTGGCACGGGCTGGCCTGGCGCCCCGTGCTTGGCATACTGCGGCTTGCGTTCGACCCACAGCATGATGATCCCGCCAAGGATAAGCGTAACCACGAACACGCCGGGGTTATGAAATAGCATCTTGATGTACTTGATGGTCAGTGCGCCTATAACGGCAGCCGGCAAAAAGGCGATGATCAGGTTGCGGGTAAACAGGACTTCGCTACGTTCGCCAGCAAAGGTTCCACGTATCAGTTGCCACAGACGCGCCCGGAAAATCCACATGACCGCCAAAATCGAACCAAACTGGATCACGACCTCAAACACCTTATCGCTGCCGGACGAGAAATTGATCCAATCGCCGATCAGCAGCAAATGGGCTGTGCTGGATACCGGAATAAACTCAGTGAAACCTTCCATCAGGCCCAGAAACAGGGCTTTAAGCAAAAACCAGATACTCTCAGTCATACTCACTCGCGTCGTTGGTATCGTCTAATTGGTGGTAGCTGCGCTCGATCTGTACCGTCGCTATACGGCGGCCATCCAGGCGCAGCACCGTGAATGTAAAAGTGGCATGCGCCTGTTTAAGTTCGCAGCTATCGCCGACTTGCGGCAAGTGCCCGAACCGTTCAAGCAAATAGCCTGCCAAGGTTGAATAGCCTTCATCGTCATCAACCAGATCGTCAGTATTCAGGATCAATTCAAGGTGATGTAAATCGGCTGCACCGTCAACTCTCCAGCGATTCTCGTCTTCGGCGACGATGTCCGGCGTTTCATCCTCGTCTGGGAATTCGCCGGCGATGGCTTCGAATACATCGATGGGCGTCACGACGCCTTCAATCGCGCCGAATTCGTCGGTCACCATCACCAGCTGCCCGCGCGAACGCTTGAGCGTATCCATCAGGCGCAATACCCCTATGGACTCGTGCACGATGATGGGGTCGCGCAAACGCGATAGTCGGATATTGCCGTGTGTAATCAAGTCGGCAATCATTTCCTTGGCCCGGCCAATGCCTATGACCTCATCAAGCGAGCCCCTGCAAACAGGGAAGAAGCTATGCGGCGCCTTGGAAATCTGCTCGCGCAGTTCGTCGGGCTCATCGTTCAAGTCCAGCCAGGACACATCCGTGCGCGGCGTCATGATGGAGTTGATAGACCTGTCGGCCAGGGTCAGCACGCCGCTGACCATATTGCGCTCTTCATCCCCGAATACCTGCGAAGGAGCCTCGGTTTCCTGCTGCCGTTGCTCTGGCCCCATCAGCGGACGCTTGCCCAACATGCGCAACACGCCTTCGGCAGTCCGTTCGCGCAAAGGCCGTCGGGAATCGACCCTGCGCATATTGCGCCTGGCCAACTGATTAAGCACCTCGATGACCACTGAAAAGGTAATGGCGGCATACAAATAGCCTTTGGGAACAGCAAAGCCAAAGCCTTCCGCCAGCAACGAGAAACCGATAGTCAGTAAAAACCCCAGGCATAGAATGACGACGGTCGGATGAGCATTGACAAAGCGCGTCAGGGGCTTGGACGCCACCAGCATGATACCGATGGCAATCACCACGGCCAGCATCATGATAGCCAGGTGGTCGACCATGCCTACGGCCGTAATCACGGCATCGATGGAAAACACCGCATCCAGAATGACGATTTGCGTAACGATGACCCAGAAGCTGGCATGCATGCGCGCGCCGGAGGCATGCGCCACCCGCCCCTCGACACGCTCGTGCAGTTCGAGCGTTCCTTTGAACAACAAGAAGAACCCCCCGACGATCAGGATCAGATCGCGGCCGGAGAAATCAAGGGGGCCAATAGAGAAGAGCGGCGCGGTAAGCTTGATCAGCCATGACATGACCGACAACAAGACCAGTCGCATCAATAAGGCCAGTGACAGCCCCAGCACGCGAGCGCGGTCGCGCAAAGCCGGTGGCAGTTTCTCAACCAGGATGGCAATGAAAATCAGATTGTCTATACCCAGCACAATCTCGAGAATGACCAAGGTCAACAAGCCGACCCAAGCCGATGGGTCCAGCATCCATTCCATCAGGAGGCTCCGTAAGACAAGCGGCAAAGACCGAAAAGGCTAAGCCGGGCGCACGCGCCGCACCGGCTCATGGCAGCGATCAACCCTGCAGATGGCCCAGCATCTGGGTAAATATCTTGGGCGTGGCAGCTAGGACGCTACCGCTTTTCATCCAGCCCTGCTCGCCGTCGAAGTCGGCGATCAGGCCGCCGGCTTCCAGGATCAGCAAACCGCCGGCGGCAAGATCCCAAGGCTTGAGGTTGACGCCGCAGTAGCCATCGAGACGACCGGACGCCACATAGGCCAGGTCGAGTACGGTGGAGCCCAGGCGGCGTGCCGCGGCGCATTCGGACAACATGCTGGCAAAACGGGTGTGTTCCGCCACGACACCGGCCGAACCGGGTACATGGGCGCCCAGCAACGCATCGTGATAGCGTGTCTGGCCCGACACGCGAACTCGCCTGTCGTTCAGGAACGCGCCGCCGCCGCGCGTGGCGGTAAACAGTTCGTTGCGGGCTGGGTCATAAATGACGGCCTGGGTAACCTGGCCACGCTGCGCCAGCGCAATCGATACTGCGTAGATGGGCAGACCGTGGATAAAATTGGTGGTGCCGTCCAGGGGATCGATAATCCATTGGAAATCGGCCTGCGCGTCGACTGCCTGCCCGGCCGCCAGATGCGTACCGGACTCTTCGCCCAGAAAACCGTGGTCGGGGTAAGCCGTGCGTAAAATGTCGATTATGGCCTCTTCAGCGGCATGATCCACTTCCGTGACATAATCCTTGGGCCCTTTGCGTGCCACTTGCAGGCGTTCCAAGTCGAGA
>DATJCP010000074.1:0-12398 GCA_035514715.1 Candidimonas sp. | reverse complement strand
CGGTAAGTACCGCGCACAGTGTGGCCAGGCGCCTTGGGAGCAACCATGATGACGTCGATGTCGGCGCGTGGCTGTACTTGCCCGTAGTGCACGTTAAAGCCGTGTGCGAACGCCAATGCAGCGCCTGCCTTGATATTGGCGGCAACTTGTGTGCGATAGACTTCGGCAATGTTTTCGTCCGGCAGCAAGATCATGACCAGATCGGCGCCCTTTACCGCTTCAGCCACTTCCTGGACTTTCAGGCCGGCATTTGCGGCTTTGTTCCAGGATGCGCCGTCTTTGCGCAGGCCGACCACAACATTGACGCCGGATTCATGCAGGTTCAGTGCGTGGGCGTGGCCTTGCGAACCGTAGCCGATGATGGCAACGGTTTTGCCTTTGATGAGGGACAGGTCACAATCTTTGTCGTAAAAAACTTTCATTTAAAGTGCTCCAATATTTGGGAAATTGTTGTTTATTCAGGCCCGAACCCCGGGCCGTTAAATCAGGTTATTGTTATAAGGCGTATCGGATTATAGTTTTAACACCCGTTCGCCACGGCCTATGCCCGAAACACCGGTACGGACCGTTTCCAGGATGGCACTGCGATCAAGCGCCCCAATAAAGGCTTCGATCTTTTCCTGGTCGCCGGTAAGTTCTATGGTGTAGACCTTGTCGGTAACGTCAATGATACGGCCGCGGAAGATATCAGCCATACGCTTCATTTCTTCGCGCTCTTTACCAACGGCGCGCACCTTGATCAGCATGAGCTCGCGCTCGATATGCGGACCTTCGGATAGATCTACCACTTTGACCACATCGACCAGGCGATTCAGGTGCTTGGTGATCTGCTCGATGACTTCATCCGACCCATTGGTAACTATCGTCATGCGCGACAGCGTGGAGTCTTCGGTAGGGGCTACAGTTAAGGTTTCGATGTTGTAGCCACGCGCCGAAAACAAGCCCACAACACGCGACAGCGCACCAGGTTCATTTTCCAAAAGAATAGAAATTACGTGTTTCATGGTGCTTTCCTTACAGATCTTCGGAACCGAGCATCATTTCGGTCAGGCCGCGGCCGGCTTTCACCATAGGCCACACATTCTCGGTTTGATCGGTAATGAAGTCCATGAATACCAGCCTGTCTTTGTACTTGGTGAATGCTTCGCGGATTGCGGGTTCAACATCGGCCGGCTTGTCGATACGCATGCCGATGTGGCCGTAGCTTTCAACCAGTTTCACAAAGTCCGGCAAGGCATCGACATACGATTCTGAATAACGCGAGCCATATTCGATTTCCTGCCACTGGCGCACCATGCCCAGATAGCGATTATTCAGGCACAGCACCTTAGGCGTAAGGTGATACTGCTTGCAGGTGGAGAGTTCCTGAATATTCATTTGTATGGACGCTTCGCCCGTGATAACCGCAATCTGGCTATCGGGGTTGGCCATTTGCACACCCATGGCGTAAGGCAAGCCTACGCCCATCGTGCCCAAGCCACCGGAATTGACCCAGCGACGGGGGTCGTCGAAACGGTAGTACTGCGCCGCCCACATTTGGTGCTGGCCAACGTCAGACGTGACAAAGGCTTGGCCATGTGTGACTTCCCAGAGTTTCTGGACAACAAACTGGGGCTTGATGACGGTATCGGAGTTTTCGTAAGCCAGGCAATTTTTACCGCGCCAGGTATCAATTTGCTGCCACCACTTGCCCAGCGCCGCTTTATTGGACGGCGTTTCGGCAGCGGCCTGAGCGTACAAGGCGTTCAGTTCCTGCAGCACGTCCTTGACGTTGCCAACGATAGGCACATCGACACGAACACGCTTGGAAATCGACGATGGATCGATGTCGATATGGATGATTTTGCGCGGGTTTTGCGCAAAATGCTTGGGATTGCCGATAACCCGGTCATCGAAGCGGGCGCCCACGGCAATAAGCACATCGCAGTGCTGCATGCCCATATTGGCTTCGTAGGTGCCATGCATGCCCGGCATACCGACGAACTTGTCGTCGCTTGCAGGGAATGCGCCCAAGCCCATCAGGGTATTCGTGCACGGAGCGCCAACCAGTTCAACCAATTCTCGCAGTTCGGGCGATGCATTGGAAAGCACCACGCCGCCGCCCGAATAAATCATGGGCCGCTCTGCGGAAAGCAGCATCTGTACCGCTTTCTTGATTTGCCCCTGGTGGCCCTTGACCACTGGCGCATACGAACGCATTTTCACTTCGCCGCGCGGCGGTGTGTATTTGCAGGTAGCAACAGTGATGTCTTTAGGGATATCGACCAGGACGGGACCCGGGCGCCCGGTTTTGGCAATGTAGAAGGCGCGGCGCATGGTTTCGGCCAGGTCTTTGACATCGCGCACCAGGAAATTGTGCTTGACGCACGGACGGGTAATACCGACCGTATCGCACTCTTGGAACGCATCTTCGCCTATTGCATAGCTGGGTACCTGCCCGCTGATGATCACCATGGGGATGGAGTCCATATAGGCGGTGGCAATACCGGTAACGGCATTGGTCAGGCCCGGCCCGCTGGTAACCAGCGCTACGCCGATCTTATCGGACGAGCGGGAATAGGCATCGGCGGCATGCACGGCTGCTTGCTCGTGACGCACCAATATATGCTTGAAATTGTCTTGCTTGTAAATTGCGTCGTAAATGTAGAGTACCGCGCCGCCGGGGTAACCAAACACGTGATCAACACCTTGTTCAGCCAGGCAGCGTACGACGATATCGGCGCCATTGAGTTCCATTATGTATTCCTTTCGTAACCAGCACTGAGATCCCGACTGGCCTATTAAGGCCCGAGCTTAAACCGACTACAACAACATGACCTGGCGCTTTATGGCTCACGGAGCCATGCCACCCAGACACCTTGCCGAACCGACTTGCGCTCGTCGAAACACAGTACGAGCGTTCATGTGAACGCGGGAGGTAGAACGGAAGCTTTGGCAACACACGCTTGTGACGCGGCCAACAGCAAAGTATTACAGGCGCAAAAAACCGGGCGGATAACCCGGACAACAGAGCCTTTGGCGACTTGCCCCGGATAATTGGACAAGTCAACGCATTACTTTACCTTGTTGGCGGATTGTAGGCAAATCAGCTAGGGCCGACCTGATAACGACCAACAAATCCCAAAGATATTGCGAGCGGTCCAAGGCCCGGATTTACCTCTATACTTTCTACACCTTACGTTAACGTGGTTATTTGCATGGCATCACGCATCCCCCTACTCCAGCGCTTCTTCTATAGCCACTATTTCTTTGGAGGACTGCGCCAGGCGATAGGCGTGCTGCTGCCGGCGTTATTGCTGGTTGGGGTGTTCCAGCTATACAGCGTTGGTATGATTGCCGCCATCGGCGCCGCTTGCGTAGCCATCATCGACCAGCCGGGCGGCCCACGCCGCTATGGCACCAACGGCATGTTGGGTGCCGTATTACTGGGCTCCATTACCGCCGCAATTACCGGGCTGGCATCGTCGCACAGCGTATTGATCTGGCTTACCGTACCCGCCCTATGCTTTGTTTTTTCAATGTTTACCGTATTCGGCAAGCAAGGCGGCCTGCTGGGTTTCGCCTGCCTGCTGATCATGACACTGACCATGCGCACGCCGCTGGCTCCTCACGAAGTATTTGTGCATACGCTCTATTCATTTCTGGGCGGGGTGTTCTACTTTACTTATAGTTCTATCGTTCACCGATTGTTGTGGCACCGGGAAGAGCAACAAGTGCTATCGGTAGCTTTGTTTGCAACGGCTGACTACATCGCTGCCAGATCGCAGTTTTATGACGTTGATATTGATCTGGAAACCAGTTACCGCAAACTGATTCATGCACAGTCAGCCATGACTGACGCCCATCAGGCGGCACGAGACACCGTCCTGCGCGAGCTGCCCAAAGGGCACCGGCGCAGCGACAAGCTGCGAGCTGCCGCACTTAACGTGTTCATCGATATGGTTGCGTTGCTGGACAGTCTGATTGCCACTCATACCGACTACGCAACGCTGCGCCGCAGCGTGCCCGACAGCGATGTCTTGATATTTTCACGCGATGCGCTGTACAAGCTGGCCGCCAACGTAGCGCACATCGCATTGAATATTGCGCGCAACCGCCGCGCCAAAGAACGCAATAGCGTCAAGGCCGAGTTGCGAGCCATTGAATACGAACTGGAAAAATACCGGCAAGCCGGCCTGGTCGAAAACGAGCCTGAAGTCTATGCGCTGCTGATACAAGTACTGCGCCGCCTACGCAACGCCACCCGTCTGGTGGACCGCATGGCCGAACACACACGCAATGCCCAAGAAGCTCAGCTAGTGGATATGCGGCTGGACAAGGCGCTGGACCGCTTCTTGTCGCGTCGGGCCTGGCGCGTCGGTATGCTGACCAGCAACCTTCGGCTGGATTCATCGCACTTTCGCTACGCGGTTCGAGTGGCAATCGCTGCGCTGTTGGCTATGACCATCACCGCGGCAATATCGCACACCAGCCTGAACGATATCTTGCCGGGCGCCAGCATGCACGGCTATTGGATAATCCTGACCATTCTTGTCATCATGAAGCCAGGATTTGCCCTGACCCGTCAACGCAATGGCTTGCGACTGGTCGGCACGCTTATCGGCTGCGGGCTGGCGCTGGTGCTATTCAACGTCACTCACAGCCCCAACATTTATCTTGTCGTGTTGGTGATAGCCTGCGTACTCGGCTATAGCCTGATACAGCTGAACTACATGATTGCGGCTGTATCCAATACCTTATTTGTACTGCTGGCTTTTCATTTCTTGTCGCCCAATACCAATGTTGTCATTACTGAGCGGCTGATCGATACCGTTATCGGCTGCGGCATTGCCCTGCTGTGCAGCTATATCCTGCCCTGGTGGGAACACAACTTCATGGCCTCGCTTGCCAACGCAGTCAAAAAAGCCAATAAAGAACTGTTGAATACCGGCCTGCATTACGCCGCACTGACTCGCGCCCAGGCCGCGGCCCGGACAGTACCCGGAACGGATACCCGAACCCTGGACGCCGAGCAGCACGAAGCAGAAATGCATTGGCGGATCGCCCGCAAGAACGTGTATATCGCCTTTGGCAATTTTGCATCGGCGTTCTATCGCATGATGGACGAACCCATCAAGCGGCAGAACAACGTACCTGAGCTGAATAACCTGATGATCCAGTATCACGTGCTGGCTTCGCAAATCAGCGCCGCCATACCCATTCTAGCCACCCTGCCCAGCGTTCCTGAAGGGATACAAAAGTCGCTGGACGCAATACGGGAGTATCTGGACGACAAGGATGCCAAGCCTCCGGTGTCGATCGAAACCGAAGGTGAACTGGCTACCCTGGCCTACCCCTTGAGGCAAATGGTCAAGGCAGCGCAGTTGATACGCCAGGAAATGCGTGGTTTGGCGCCGGCCTGAATACGGTCGGATCAAGCACAGCCGGCGCAAACCGGTATTACAAAGCGCGCCGAAACACTAGTTTTTCGGGCGTGGAGACACCCGCATCGAATGCATAACCTTCGCTATCAAAGCCCTGCAGCTTTGTTGGATCGCTGATTTTATGCTCGATAACATAACGCGCCATCAGGCCACGCGCCCTTTTGGCGTGAAAGCTGATGACTTTCCAGGCACCGTTCTTGAAGTCCTGGAACACGCATTGCAGCACCTTCGCCTTGAGCGCTTTCAAGTCTACCGATTTGAAATACTCTTCCGACGCCAGGTTCAATACCAGAGGCTCGGACTTCTTTTCTTTGCCCTTTGCCAGTTCAGTCAAATGGCCGTTCAGGTAAGGAGCAATGCTTGGTCGCCAAAAATCATAGAGCGTATTGCCCTTGCCTGTGGCTAATCGCGTTCCCATTTCAAGGCGATACGGCTGCATCAAATCCAGCGGCCGCAATACGCCATACAGACCGCTTAACAGGGCCACATGGTCTTGCGCCCACTTCAACTGCGCATCCGACAGGTCGGATGCAGCCAGCCCTTCATATACATCGCCATTGAAAGCCAGCACAGCCTGACGCGAGTTCGTTTGATTGAACGTAGGTGTCCAGGCCGCATAGCGCTCGACATTCAGCTTGGCCAGCGCTTCGCTTAGTTTCATCAGCGCTGCGATTTCCGAAGCCGACTTTTTTTTCAGGACCTGTATCAGCTCACTGGATTGCTCGACAAACAGAGGCTGCGTATGCAGCGTGGTTCGTACCGATGAGTCGTAATCCAGCTTTTTTGCTGGCGACAATAACAACAACATTCTGCCATTCCTTATGGTTCGAAACTACCTGACGTTATCTTGCCGTCCAGCCGCCGTCCAGCGTCAGCGTGGTGCCCGTCATTTGATCGGCGGCTTCCGAGGCCAGGAATACGGCAGCACCACCCAACTGCTTAGGCGTAACGAACTGCAGTGACGGCTGTTTTTCGGTCAGTAATTCTTTTGCGGCATCATCGATGCTTATACCGTGCTTTTGCGCCAACGCCTCGATCTGTTTTTCCACCAACGGGGTACGTACCCATCCCGGACAGATTGCATTGCACGTCACACCATTTCCGGCGTTTTCCAATGCCGTAACCTTGGTCAGGCCCACCACCCCATGCTTGGCGGCGACATAGGCTGATTTATTGACCGAGCCAACCAAACCATGCGCGGAAGCGATGTTGATAATGCGCCCCCACCCTTGCTTTTTCATGTGCGGCAAGGCTGCCGCGGAACCGTGAAAGACCGCGGACAGATTCAGCGCAATGATGGCATCCCACTTCTCGATGGGAAAATCTTCGATCAAATCGGTGTGTTGAATACCGGCATTGTTAACCAGAATATCGATACCGCCCAAGGCCTGAGCCGCGGCATTGACAAAGTCGCGTGTAGCGCCTGCCTGCATCAAGTCGGCATTGATGTAGTACGCCTTGATATCGAATTCAAGCTCCAGGTTGACCCGCTCTTTTTCTATCGCCGCGGCGTCGCCGAACCCGTTGATCACCACGTTGGCGCCATTGGACGCCAGCTCGCGAGCGATTGCCAAGCCTATGCCGCTAGTCGAGCCCGTAATAACTGCACGTTTGCCAGTAAGCATGATGTTCCTTTGTAATGTGGTCCAAAAATAGCTAGATACTCTCGCATTAGTGTACCGTCCAATATCCCGCATCATCCTTACGGCACGCTTGCAGGGACCCGATTATGCATTTTTTTATTTCCTTGTTAGAATAGCGGACTTGCTTGGCACGCAACAAACGATCGACCAGTTTGATGCACGCTTTGCCGGCAAGCGATTTCGCTGTTTATTGGGCAACCATGAGCGGTAAATCGATAGCAGCAAATAGGACAGGTGGCAGAGTGGTCGAATGCGCTGGACTCGAAATCCAGTGTACGTTTAGGCGTACCGTGAGTTCGAATCTCACCCTGTCCGCCAATGAATACACGCGTTTAAGTCAATGTGAAGCCACTAGAAATAGTGGCTTTTATTTTGCCTGCGTGAAAAAGATTTTGTCCTATTTTCCAAAACAACCCGTCGTTGTAATTGCGGGACGCCTTGAAATTATCTTGATCAGCCGCAATCCATAGGCATATTATTCACAAGCCTTACGAAATGTAAGGACTCATAAAAAGGGGAGTGAATAATG
The DNA here is from genome assembly GCA_035514715.1 of Candidimonas sp. GTDB lineage: Bacteria > Pseudomonadota > Gammaproteobacteria > Burkholderiales > Burkholderiaceae_B > Pollutimonas. The sequence goes on along the minus strand of DATJCP010000074.1, from coordinate 4,803 downwards.
ACAGTGAAGGGGTTTGCAGCGATTTTGGCGTTGTCCAGCATAGTCGGCGGTTGTGTGCCTTACTATGCTGGTTACGAACAAAACATGTATGCGCCAGGCGGCGCACTAGCAGATAAAAATGAAGGCCCCGCCATTCTAGCCAGCGCCACCGATTCAAGTTTGAATGCAATGTTCCCTAAAGGAACGCAGAAAACGGTAGTCATGCAGGCGCTGGGGAATCCAGGATCGTCTTCTACAAGTACAGATGGAAAATCGACACAGTCATTCACGCATAGCTTTACCAGCTACGCCCGCAAGCTTGTGGAAATGCAAATACTTACGGTTGAGTACGACAAAAAGGGCGGTGTTTCCAATATGACGCTAACCAAGTCAAGCAACACCTGGTAGTACTTAACTCCCCCGCATGCTCGGATTGATACGGCAATCTGGCATGAGATGTTTCAAAAGCGGCCTGCTTCCATAAGGAGCAGGCCGCTTTTTAGCTAACAAGCCATACAAAGAGGAAAAGCCTCATTGATTTTCTTGAGGCTATTTGCACAGCGCAAATACAGCCCGCCTCACAACACAATTATTAAAACGAATCTCGAAGCCATTGGGCATTCCATGATATCGTCGAAAACTTGCGTACGTATTTATTACCAAATGCGCCCAACCTGAACTAAAAAACCGTCGCCACATTATGCAACCTGTTTTGCCCGCTTTCCTGATCGCCCGCTGGCTGCTTGTGCTGGTCGTTTTGGCTGGGCTTTACTTTCTTAGCGGATTTCTGGTTCCAGTGTTGGCGGCCCTAATTGTCGGCCTAGCCAGTTGGCCGCTATATCAGCGCCTGCTACGACGCTGCAACGGACGCACTGCGCTGGCGGCTTCGCTGGCTTTGGTCGTCGTCATTCTTGTGCTTATTGCTCCGCTATCGCTGGCCTTGACCTATGCCATCCAGGAAGCCAGCAGCTTCATTGCGTGGGCATTGGCAGCCAATCGTCACGGTATGCCGACTCCTCCCTGGATCGTGGCCCTTCCGCTGGTGGGAGAGCGGCTGGCCGGCTATTGGTCGACCTATCTGGGCGAACCTCATGCCCTGGGAGCCGTAGTTGAAATGGTCAGCGGCGAGCATTTAGGCAACATTTACCGTATGTTGCTTGCAGCTACCGGCGACGTATTCCGTTTGCTGCTGACCGTATTGTTCATGCTGATTACCTTGTTTTTTGTGTATAAGGACGGTATTCGCATACTGGGCCAACTCGATATCGTGGGCGAACGCATCCTACCCACGCGCTGGCAGCGCTTCTCACGTGTGGTGCCAGCAACCATCAACTCTACCGTTACCGGCATGGGCTTGATTGCGCTGGGTGAGGGTGTGGTGCTTGGTGTGGCTTATTGGGTTGCCGGCGTCCCGTCTCCCGTATTGTTGGGCGTTGTAACGGGCTTCATGGCCTTGATCCCTGGCGGCGCCCCACTTTCTTTCTCGTTGATATCTCTTTACCTTGTAGGTTCGGGTCACGCCATGGCGGGGCTAGGACTGTTTATTTGGGGGACCGTCGAACTGTTCATCGTCGACAAGACATTACGTCCGCGCTTGGTGGGCGGCCCCGTCAAGCTACCCTTCCTGCCCACGTTCTTCGGACTGATCGGAGGGGTAAAAACCATGGGTCTGGTGGGCCTTTTCATAGGGCCAGTACTCATGGCCCTTCTAGTGGCAATATGGCGTGAATGGATACTGGAAGAAAAACAGGAAAACGCGGAACAACACGCCGCTGTTTCTAACGCTTCACAGGCCGCAGCGCCGAAAAACCCTTCAAAAACGTAACAAGTCCCAGCCATCGAGCATCGGCCAGACGGCCTAGTACTCACTGAACAATCCACCACTTTTCGCCGACAGCATCCTTAATTAAAATCAGCTCAGGCAAAAAGCATTCATGTAAGCGAATGTGTATTCGTAGCATTTACATAACAATAACAAACTCATGCCCTCTGAGCGACACATTTATCTAGGGACAACCCTAGTCGCCCTTCAGCTTACTGAATACGCTCTACAACACACGCCCTAGCCTTTACAGCTGATGGTCGGCCAAAAGCAATATCTGCTAAAAATTACACATATTTCAAAGCATGCTGATTGGCGGAACGAACATCTTAAGTGCGCGAAAACAAATGCTCGCACAAGCCTGAACCACCCAGCCTGCGTTAGAAAAGCAATCAGCAAAAGATTGGGGAAGAGACGATATGCGTTGCCATACCCACCTATCGCCAGGAAAGTCGGTTATGCCGACCTTTGTTGGCGTCAACCGCTCCCAAATCGAAAAGTCCTGCTGCCTGGTTCTTAATGATTTAACGTCAGTTACTCAAAAGTGAACTCTATGAAAGACTTGCTTCTTTCCGCACGCTGGCCAGACTTGGCTCGTCTTGCAGCGCTCAGCACGATAATCTGTACTTTAGCCATACTTTCAGCGTGCAGCATGTCGCCAGGCATGTATATGGGCAAACCTGAAGACGTTGCCAAAGCACTCAAGGAAGAGGGAGCTCCTCCCGGTGCATTGATGACGATCTCGCCGCAGCTTATCGAACAACAGCGAGCCGAGCGGGTTACTGTGGTTAGCCAAGAAATCCAGCACCTGTTTGGCGTACCTACCGAATACAAAGTAGGGCCAGGCGATATTCTTAACATTATTGTCTGGAATCATCCAGAACTAGCCTTGTCCATGGCGGGCTCGAATGGAACGACCAACAGCCCCAGCCTCACAGAGGTTGGCAATGGCTACAACGTAAGTAGGGACGGCCTCATTCAGTTCCCTTTTGTCGGGACCATAAAAGTATCGAACCTGACCGAATATCAAGTACGCGCACTATTGACCCGGCGTTTGGCCGAGTACATCAGCGAGCCGCAGTTGACAGTACGTGTGCAAGCCTATCGCAACGGCCGGGTATACGTAGACGGTGAAGTCAGAAATCCTGGATTGCTGGCAATGAATGATATTCCCATGACATTGCCCGAAGCGATTAATCGGGCAGGCGGCCTAACACCGGAAGCCGACCGATCATCCATCATTCTGACTCGCAATGGCGTAGCCACCCATATCAATATGCCGCAGTTGGCCAGAATCGGAGTAAATCCCACAAAGATCTTGATGGCTGACGGCGACATGCTGCGAGTCATCAATCAAAATGACAACAAAGTATTCATGCTTGGGGATGTTCATACTCCCAGATCCCAGCCCTTGCAAGACGGTCAGCTAACGCTCGCTCAGGCCCTTGGCGAAGCCAGTGGCATAAACCCCGAAACCGGCAATGCTCGCCAAGTCTATGTAATACGCAAAGGCAGTAACGGAAACGCCGAAATCTATCATTTGGATGCCAGCGTACCTACAGCATACGTACTAGCTGCTGATTTCGAACTGAAACCGCGCGATATGGTTTTTGTTGATCCGGCACCCGTCGTGCGATGGAACCGCGTAATCAGCATGCTACTGCCTAGCTATGGTGCCGTCAGCGCTACTCGGAACATGACACGATGAACACCCCCTACCCTATCGTTCCTGCTGGTCACGTCGCCCCTATCGTGCTTCCCCAGCCCTATGCCCCTCAGAATAATGACGACATCAACTTTCTGAGCCTGCTCGATACGATGCTTAATGCTCGCTGGCTGATTTTAAGCGTGCTTATGATCGCATTGTTAATAGGCGGAGCTTATGCCTTGTTCAGTACGCCCGTGTATCAATCGGACGCATTGATTCAGGTCGAGCAAAACCCAACTACGGCCAATGACAATCTGCTTAGCGAATTGTCGACTGTGTTCAATGTTCAATCACCGGCAACGGCAGAGATTGAAATTCTCCGGTCTCGTCTGGTTATCGGGCAGGCCAGCGATCAACTTCAACTGCATGTTGAAACCAGCCCTAACTACCTGCCGATTATCGGTCAATGGCTGGCAAAACATGCCACAGAACAATCCAACCCACGTCTGTTCAAGTTAGGCGGCTTTACGTTCGGCGGCTATCTGTGGGGAACAGAGTCTATCAAAGTCGGGCAGCTTGACGTTCCCGAGTACCTGGAAAACAAAAAGCTGACCTTGACTGTAACCAAGGCGGGCTATGAACTGCAAGGGCCCGACGGCGAGTTCCTGGCTCAAGGCAAGGTCGGCGTACCGACCGAGGTGAAAGCGGGAAACCAGACTGGCCGCATATTGATTGATGACTTGGCTGCCAAGCCGGACTCGCGCTTTACGCTAATACGGCGGTCGACCCAAAACATTATCGAGGACCTGCAAAAAAATGTGCTCATTGAAGAAAAAGGCAAGCCATCCGGCGTGCTTTCCATGACGCTGCAGGGAACAGACCCGGTCAAGATTACAAACATATTGAACGCGATTGGCTCTGCTTATGTAAAACAAAACACAGAGCGCAAAGCTGCCGAAGCCGAAAAGTCCCTGAAATTTCTGGAAGGTTTCTTGCCTCAGCTTAAACAGCAAATGAACGAATCCGACAATAAATATACGGCGTTCCGCGACCAACATGGCACATTCAACCTAGGCACCGAAGGCACCTTGCAGCTGAACAGGTCGGTGCTCATGCAAACGCAACTGCTCGAGCTGCAGCAAAGGCGTCGCGAACTGGGAGCTCAGTTTGGGCCTTCTCACCCCAGTATCCAAGCAGTTACAGGACAGATCACCGCCCTTGAAGGCGAAATAGCCGAACTAACTACGCACATCAAGGCGCTGCCCCAACTCGAACAAAACCTGCTTAACCTGGCGCGAGATGTGAAAGTCAACGGCGAACTGTATGCCAGCCTGCTCAACAGTGCCCAGCAATT